>CAVGVF010000108.1:0-2010 GCA_963632615.1 uncultured Eubacteriales bacterium | reverse complement strand
TTTATAAAATTTTCTTTACAACTCTTTTGTTTACAGATACTATATTTTTGAAAGCACAATAGTGCTTTTAGGGCGTCAGAAACCCTTTGTTTATCAGTCGTGTTAAACAACGACTTAAAATGTATGTCGATATCTGCTGGTCGGATGTCGGCTAAATAAGGCTATGTGCTGAATAAGCCGAGCCGTCTGATAAACACGGTTTCTGAACATCCGCCCGCTATTTTGCAGCGGGTTTTGTTTTATGTATTTTAGGAGGTTTGGAAATATGTATAAGAATTTGAAAAACAACAATGATAAATTTACAGAAAGAAATAGTATTGTCTTTCGTTTTTTCGCCGTCATTACCGGACTTGTTCCGGTAATCTTGTTGCAACAAGTAACTAACCTAGTCAATAAATTTGCCTTATTATTGCATAAGTACCGGTTCAGCCAAGATTGCCGGAACAGACTGTGCGTCATGTCCGGCAATGACGGGTGCTGGGGACGTTTGTTTATGTTTTTTCCATTCCTTAAATTATTGAATCGGATGTACCATCCTGGATCCTCGGCGAATGAGCTATCGCTCAAAGCCAAGGATGACTATAGGCGTGTGTCGCAATTTGGCCGCAGTATGATTGAAATGCTGGGCGTCCTCGCTATCATCGCTGTGCTGTCTGTAGGCGGCCTTGCCGGTTACTCCAAGGCTATGGAAAAGTTTAAGCACAATAAATGGCTGCAACAAATAGAAACACTATCATTTTCAATCCAAGATTTATATAAAAACCAAACAAACTATACAAACAGCGGAAATAATGATATTATACCTCTGCTCAAATCTGTTGGAGCTTTGCCTCCAGATATGCTTGATAAAAATAACAATGATATATTAGGAAATAGAGTTAGTGCCTATGTAAGTACTTGGCATAATTGGATAAGACCGCATTTTCAATTTGACACAAATCCTGGTTATAATGCGTTACAGACATGCCTTGATTTATTTCATTTACCATTAGATATAGCTTCTATATGGACAGTTACTTTTTGTGCTGGAAAGAATTGCTGGGATGATTGGAAATATCGTATGTGCGGTAAAAAACTTCCTGCAGACTATCTTGAAATAGTACCAGAATGTCAATATCAAACGACATATAATAGAGCAGAAATTATAAAAAACTGCAAAATATGTGTTCAAGAATATTGCACATTTTTAGTGATATCTGGGAATACTATTTATTAACGGCAAAAATAATTAAAAATACAAAACTAAAGAACAATCTCCGCTATTGTCAACAGTACAAGTTCGGCAGAGATTTTCAATTTCCGTTAAAGTCACATCTGCCAAGCATTTACGGCTGCCGCTGCAATATTTAGTGCCGAATAAATAATCATTGGCAGAAGATGTTTTTCCGCGCCACAAATATGCAGAATAAACAATTTCGTGCAAAGGTTTGGCTAGTGTTGTCATCAATTCTCGACACAATATTTTATGTTTCGGGCTATCAAAAAAGCCTTTGCCGTCTTGACCAAAGTATATTTCAAAAGCAAACACATTTATTTGACCATAGCGGAATAGTGTATTATTAAATAATTGAACATTATTGTTGAAATCATCAACTAAAAATCTATCACTCTGTTTTTTCCAGCCGGTTGGTACAAGATTTAAAGAATAGGCTAAATCAACAAAACCAGAACCTATTGTTTGTTTTTTTATTTCATCAAGATGATCAAGCAATCCAAAAATCATGAAATTATATTCATTTACAGCTTTATTGATTTTCCACTTTGTCATCGCCTTGGAGTAACCGGCAATACCACCGACAGACAGTACGGCGATAATCGCCAGTACGCCCAGCATTTCAATCATGGAGCGGCCAAATTGCGATACACTCTTATAGTCATCCTTTGCTTTGAGCGTTAGCTCATTCGCAGAGGATCCAGGATGGTATATCCGATTCAAAAATAAGGATGTTTTATTCCTGGATTCTCCGGACAGTTCACTTCGTTCACGCCGAAGAATGACGTTGAAAGTGG
>CAVGVF010000107.1:0-2168 GCA_963632615.1 uncultured Eubacteriales bacterium | reverse complement strand
GCTTCGTCGGAAATGCTGCAGTTTTGGAAAGAACACGAAATTAAGGGCATAAAACCGGTTATTCAGGTGGAAACAGGGCTGAATCGTTTGGGCTTTAGGCTGGAAGACTTAGAAAAACTGAACGCCGATGATTTGAAAATGTTTTCTTTTGTGCTGAGTCATTTGGCGTGCGGCGATGAAAAAGACCACTTTATGAATCAGCATCAGCTGGATAATTTCAACTTTATCCGGCAGCAGTATTTCCCGAAAATTCCGGCCACGCTTTCGGCGTCTGACGGCGCGTTTCTGGGGGCTGATTTTTGCTGCGACATGGTGCGTTTGGGCGCGGCTGTGTATGGTATAAACACGGCTCCGTACCGCTTGAACCGGATGCAGAATATTATAACGGTTAAAGCGCCGGTTTTGCAGATAGCGAATCTACCTAAGGGAGATTTTGTGGGCTATTCCGCAACATACCGCGCCGCGACAAATCGTAAAATCGCCATTGTTTCGATTGGTTACGGTGACGGGCTGCCGCGTTCGCTTTCCAATGTCGGCAAGGTGTTTTTCAACGTGTGCGGCAAATGGAATGAAGCACGCATAATCGGCAGAGTTTCGATGGATAATGTGATTTGCGATGTGACTTGTATAGATAATTTACAGGTCGGCGATTGGGGCTATTTGGTGTTTGATGAATATACCTTGGATGACATCGCCCGCGATGCCGGAACAATCAGCTATGAAGTTTTATCCCGTCTGGGCAAAAATCCGCGTTTTGTAAAAGAAATTGTGCCGGCAGAATAAAAAAATCGGCTGATAATTCAAAAAATTGTTGATTTATTGATTAAAAAGGTTTCTTTTGGCAAAAGATGTGTTACAGTCATCTAAATTTATGTTAATGTTAATTTGTATTTTAGGAAGTATGAAATGAAAACTATTACCCGTATCAGCATTACTGAAGCAATCTATGAAGAAATCGGCTTGTCCCGTAAAGATTCCGGCGATGTTCTGGATATGATTTTAGATGAAATCAGAGATGAATTGGTTAGCGGTCAGGATGTAAAAATATCTTCATTCGGCACATTCAGCCTGCGTAAGAAAAACGCCCGTATCGGCCGTAACCCGAAAACAGGCAAAGAAGCTGAAATTACTCCGAGAACAGTTATTTCTTTCAAACCTTCGCAAATTTTAAGAAAGGCTGTCAACGCCGAATAAGCGGTGACAGAAGGCTGCGCTTATGGTTGTGGTAAACAAATCTAAATCTGCATTTAGAACAATTGCCGAAGTGGCGGACGAATTGGGGGTTGCTACTCACGTTCTGCGCTTTTGGGAAACAAAGTTTGCCCAGATTAAGCCAATGAAAGCCAGCGGCGGGCGCCGCTATTATCGTCCGGATGATGTAGAGGTTTTAAAGCTGATAAAAAATCTGCTTTACGGCAATCGTTACACCATTGAAGGAGCGCAGCGCTTAATCAAAGAAAAAGGCTTGAAGAATCTTTTGGGCGAAGAGGAAATTCAAAAAGACTTTTTTGAGGAAGAAGAGCCTGATTTGCCTTTGGGTTTGGAACCTTTGCCGCGTAAGGTGGAAGAGCCGGAATTGCCGCCGGTAGATTTGTCGCCGATTTGCGACGCCATCAGCGAACTGCGGGCTTTGCAGCAAAAATTAAAGAATTTGTAAAAATTGCCAAACAAAAATCTCCGTCTATCCCAAAAGATAAACGGAGGTTTTTTATAATCTGCTATTTAGTAAAAAGACCGGTGCTTTTACTTCCACAGCGGAGGCCATCTATTACTTTGTTTGCAAAGTATATTTTTTTCATTGATTTGTTTAAGTTCATCAATTATGGCTTTTTCTGTGCCCATAGCTTCTAATTCCTGAAAAGTTTTTCCGGAAACCAAGCCTTCTTCCAAGAGCCAAAACCTAACAAATTTCAGCGAACATTCCACCTGTAAATCGTGAAAATATTTGCCGCGACACAAACGACGATATTTAAAACCTTCAATAAACCGAGGATATTCAAATAAATCTTCGTATGATAGCAAATATTGTCCTAATTCTTTCGTGTTTTTAGATTCAATTTCAGAAACCCAATTCTTAGTATACTCAAAGAATCTATCCAGCAATTTCAAATCATAATCTATGCCTTTTTGAATTTTTTCAGCGCGCTCTTTTAATCTTCAAGGAATGC
>CAVGVF010000106.1:0-2374 GCA_963632615.1 uncultured Eubacteriales bacterium | reverse complement strand
AACGCCTCTACTCTCAGCGTCATTCTTCGGCGTGAACGAAGTGAACTGTCCGGAGAATCCAGGAATATAATGGCAATATTATTGAGAGAAATAAACAGTATTGTTTTTCGCTTCTTAATCGTCATTACCGGATTTATTCCGGTAATCTTGGTGCAGCGAGTAACTAACCTAGTCAATAAATTAGCCATATTATTGCATAAGTACAGGTTCAGCCAAGATTGCCGGAACGCGTCCGGCAATGACTGGTGCTGGGGACGCGGGTTTAATACTTTTTCCCAATCCGGCCGCAGTATGATTGAAATGCTCGGGGTATTAGCTATCATCGCCGTGTTATCTGTCGGAGGAATTGCAGGTTACTCCAAAGCCATGCAAAAATGGAAAGAAAATAAGCAAATCGAACAAGTCACCGGCTTGATATATAATGTCCTAGACTTGGAATATAATTTTGCGGCTGATTTTAGAAAAAGCCAAACAAACATTCTTGACGGACTTTATCTTCTAAAACAGCTCAATCAGCTTCCGGACGGCATTACTCTGCAAAATAACCGAGTTGCCGTTGATACTTTCGGAAATTATTATGAATTTGTGTATTACGGCGGCTTATGCGGCCGCGAGCAGCTGCCTTGCGAAGGTATGTATTTTTTTATGCGGCTCGCAAAAAATGCCTCCGGAATTACCTTGCCTGCAAAAATTCAATGCCAAAATATTATAAAAATCGTGTCGAAATTTGACAGCGAAAATTACAACATCCGAAGATTGGAATTCAGAGATAATGATGTAAAAGATGAGCTCGGCGACCCTACGACCAAAGCCATTATCAACGGCAAAAGCAACTGCCGCCAAAATTCAAAATGCTTTAGTAATATTTCTCTGGATGAGGCTTATAATTTCTGCAAATTATGCGAATCCGGCAACTGCGCTTTAGTATTGTATATGGGAAGATAATGTTTTAAAGCAGCTATTGTCTGATATTTTAACCTATTTGCAACGGTTGTCCAGATTGCGGAAACTGCTAGTAATCTATGTAATATGCTAATCATTTCCGGTTACCCCCGGAAGGAAACGGATATCAACAACCTTTTCGCCGTTACTATTATGACAAACAGTATTTACAGCCGACAACACTCGTTCATCATCCATATCTAAAAATCCACGCTGATATTTGGCATTCCACTTTGATTCTGCGTTATAATTTGGAAAAATAATTAAATTACTGCTGCCATCTGCATAATTTTGACAATCTTCTTTATTATCTGCAGCTTCTCTGCGGCATTTAGCCTTTTCTAATTTATCCATTGCCTCACACTCTTTTATCTTATTATCATATTCATCACGGCATTTTCCCCAAGCATTAGCTATATCTTCCGGACTTTGAGATGCTCTCAGATGTATTCTGGCATATTTAACAATATTTCTAAGAGGTTTTGCCACATTATTTATAACAGCTATGCATAAATCTGGATTAGTCCGATAAACAGTCACCCCGCCGGAATAAACATCTATCCAACCGACAGAGGTTTTCCAATAGGCCCAACAATAATCAGGGCATAGTCCTAAAGCTTGTTTCTGAATAGGATTCAGTGACTGTATGTGTATTGTATGGTCTTTCTGATATAGCTCTTTAGCTCTAAAAAGTATCAAATTTAATTCTTCAACAACTTTGTTGACCTTATATGTATTCATAGCTTTAGAGTAGCCGGCAATTCCACCGACAGACAGCACGGCAATTATTGCTAAAACACCGAGCATTTCTATCATACTGCGTCCGGATTGCAATACACTCCTATAGTCATCCTTGGCTTTGAGCGGCAGCTCATTCGCCGAGGATCCAGGATGGTACATCCGATTCAAATTTAAGGATTGAAAAAACATAAACAAGCGTCCCCAGCACCCGTCATTGCCGGACGTGTTCCGGCAATCTTGTCTGAACCGGTACTTATGCAATAATAAGGCAAATTTATTGACTAAGTTAATCCATTGTTGCACCAAGATTACCGGAACAAGTCCGGTAATGACAGCGAATAGACGAGAGGTCGTACTGTTTGCTGCATTTAATAATATTGCCATTATATTCCTGGATGCTCGCGGTAGTTCGCTCTGCTCACACGCAAGCATGACGTTGAGAGCAGAGACGTTAAAGACGCTGCAACAAATACTAAACCCTTGTCCACAGCACCAGTCATTGCCGGAGAACAGACGAGATTTTATTTTACTTTCTAAATTTTTATGCATATTTCCGAACCTCCTTAAAAACATAAAACAAAACCCGCCATAAAAGCGGGCGGATGTTCAGAAACCGTATAAACACAAACGGCTCGGCTTATTTGGCCGAAACCTTATTTAGCCGACATCCGCTCAAGCGAAAATCGGCATA
>CAVGVF010000105.1:0-2387 GCA_963632615.1 uncultured Eubacteriales bacterium | reverse complement strand
GCGGTCAACACAACAGCAACAACCATTGCTGCCCGCGCGACCAAGAATATAACGGCACGGAATGCGTCTGCAAAGAGCCGTTAATCGGCGACGGAAACGGCGGCTGCCGCTCTCGTGACTGCACCGGCTACAATTTGAGCAGCCCTTACGATTCGAAATGTTTCGATTGCGAAACATGCCCGGATGATGAAACCAAAATCAAGTGCACAGCCAAAACGCTGGGCTCAAGTTGGGAAGTTAATGCCGATACCGGCGCTTGCCGTTTGAAGAGCTGCTCGGATTTAGGCTATCTCACCGGCAGCGGATCTTGTGATAAAAACCAGAAGAAAAATCCGGTAGATAATGTAGAAGCCAGCGACGGTCCGTGCTACTCTTGCGGCGACCAAACCTGCGAACAGATTAACGACAGCTACCGCACTTTTTGTTCAAGCAGTGAAATCACTCACAAAACAGAAGATGCCGGCAGCGACGGCCCGTGCGTAACCTGCGAGGCGGATCCGTGTGACAGCAGCTATAATCAAGAAAACAAGCTTGATGAAAACTGCTTCAGCTGCACGCAATGCACCAAGACAGGCTCTCATTATGAGGGTAAATGGAACTGCACTCAGAATGTAAAAGAAAATTACATTGTTGAGAATGGCACAACCTGCCGTTTGAAGACTTGTAAGGAAATCAACAGCGATTATGAAACGCCGTGCCCGACAGGGTACGTTTGCCGCGACACCAAAATAGACGGTTCGGACGGCAGATGCTTCACGACCCAAGCCTGCACCTACGGCACAGAAGACAAGTGCAAACAGGCCGGCGAGTGGGTAGGCTCCTGCAAACAGGACAGCGACGGCTGTTGGTGGCCTGAAACCTGCAACAACGCCAAAGGCTACGCTAAACAGGCGAGCGAATGCGGCGCTGCGTTTGCAACAGGCGCTCAAGCCGGAAAACTCGGCAAAGACGGCTCCGGAGCAGCATGCTACCGCATCGGCTGTAACGAAAGCGCCGGCTATTACGCCGACCTCGGCAGCTATGACACCACGGTGTTCAAAGAAGCCTCTTACCCAGGCTGCGGCCTGACCTGCAAACAGCCTAGCTGCGTCAAGGATATTACCAGCGCCTCACAGTGCGGTACATCCGGCACATTAGGCCATAAGCTGAGCAATCCTAAGACTTTGAAAAACGTAACCTGCTACACCTGCGAAGATTTGGCTTGTAACTCTCCGTACAAAACAGACGTTACCAAGGCAACATGTATTGTGGATAATGGTTACACTCTGTCAACCGATACTCAATATGCCGGCGACAACGCCTGCAGCAAGTGCGACATCAAGCCTTGCGAAGGAGATTATAAAACTGCGTATCAGACAGCTGCTGATTGTCCGGCTGTAACCGGTCAAAAAGTAACCGGTGTAACCTTTAACGGTAAATCAGGCGGCAAAGCTTGTGGTTTATGCCAGTATGACAAGTTAAAAACTTGCGCTGATTATAACCGTAAAGCTGCCGGAGAATGCGGCAGCGGTTATACCGAACAGCCTATTTTCACTTCTGAAGCCGGAGAACAATGTGTTATTTGCAACAAAATTGAAACTTGTACATATCCATATTTTGAAGCAACTCTAAATAACACATGCGGAACTAGAGGAAACCTGAATAAGGATGGTATATGTGCTAGAAATACTTGTTGCTATGCAAATTTATCAAAAGTTGCTTCTATAGATATACGTTATGGCTCACCTAATGTTATGCCTATTTACAACAAAATCAGTAACAAATCTGATTCTTGCGTAAGAAATGGAACAACCTACTACGAAAAATTATGTGACGGTACTCCAAAAGATTTGTGTGCATTATATAAATCTTTTACCCCGAATGGCTGTGTAAGTGATGCTTATAATCATGACTATGAGGTAAAAGGTACGCAATGGGGAACTTGCAGTTGTGATACAGCCAAAGGACAATATGATACGCCGAATGCTTGTCATGAAGCAACAGGAAAAGGATGTACAAAATCAACATCTGAAGTTGATAGTTGTTATCAAACATGTGAATCTAAAGGATACTATTCGACCGAAGCAGCTTGTAAACAAGGCCTGCCTAGTGGATATAGATGTTTAACCCCTGGTGCTGCACAAGGCAATTCAAACTGCTATGTTCGTAATCAGCCGGGATTTGCTATCCGTTATGCAAGTACTCCAAAGAGAAATTGGACTTGCGACCCACGTGGTGGAGGTACTTCTACACAACAAACATTTCGAGCTTGGCTGTCAAAAGTTACAACAGCATCAAATGGTACTCATCAGCCTGGCTCTTATGCCGAGACTTTGGATGGTGTAGCTTATGGCGAACTATCAGATAATGAATACCGTTATGAAGCCGGAACATACTTTGTTTGTGTT
>CAVGVF010000104.1:0-2493 GCA_963632615.1 uncultured Eubacteriales bacterium | reverse complement strand
CATGTACTACTATGTACACTAGGATTTTCTTCAGAACTAGAGTTGCCTTTATCTGCACCATTATCCGCATTGCTTGACAGAGTATGTTTTAAAACCTCGCCCCCTGCGGGAGAGGTCAGCGTGACAACGCTGGGTGAGGGGTATTAAAAACATTGCAACAACACTTTGTTCCTTTCAATGGTATAGCGCAAAAGAACTATCTTTTTTGCAATATATCATCAAACGGTTCCAGTACTCGTTCCAGCACGCCTTTTAGCTTGGAAATGCAAACGCCGTAATTGGTTATTGCAACTCCGGCTTGCTCGCATTTATAAATCCGCGACAAAATTTCTTTGCGGTTGATTGCACAGCCGCCGCATTGAATTACTAATTTATATTCAGCCAAATTGGTTGCAAAATCACAGCCGCTGACATGATCAATCTGCAAATTTTTTCCGGTTTTCTTTTTCAACCAGTTTGGAATTTTTACACGTCCGATGTCGTCTTCAACCGCATGATGAGTGCAGGATTCCGCAATCAATATTTTGTCGCCGTCCTGCAGCTTGTCAATCATCGCCGCGCCGGCGGACATTTTCTGCAAATCGCCTTTGAAGCGAGCCATCAAAATGGAAAAAGTCGTGCATTTAATATCTGCCGGAGTTTCTGCCACCATTTTATCAACTACCTGGGAATCGCAAACCACCAGAGCCGGCGGTGTTTTGAAGTTTTGCAGCACCGCCTGATAATCATTTTCTTTGACAACCAGCACATTTTGATTATGGTCCAGACAATCGCGGATAGCCTGCACCTGCGGCATAATCAAGCGGCCTTTCGGGGCTTCGTAATCAATAGGGATAATCATCACTACCGTGCTGTGTTCCTGCGCCAAATCGCCCAGCAGCGGACGGCTGTTTATAAAATCTTCGGGGCAGGCTTTAATCAGCGCCGCTTTAAGCTCGTTCAGCACCTTATCGCGGGAGTTTTTATCGGCAGCGCTAATGATAATTCCGTCTGTTGCCGAGATGCTGTATTTATCGGCTTTATTATAGACTTTTATAAGCGGAATTTTGTGCTGAGCGGTAAGGGCGATTATTTCATTTTCTTCTTTTCCGATATTATCGCCTTCGTATACTAAAACAGCAATATCGGCGCGGTCGAGAACTTTTATTGTTTTTTCCAGCCTCTGTCCGGAAAGTTCGGTATTATCGCCGAAACCGGCGGTATCCAGCCACAAAACCGGCCCCAGCGGCAAAAGTTCCTGCGCTTTTTCCACCACATCGGTAGTAGTTCCGGCAATTTCAGAAGTTATGGCCGTTTCCTGTCCGGTAACCAAATTTAAGAAGCTTGATTTTCCGGCGTTTACACGTCCGAAAATGGCAATTTGCAAGCGTAAAGATTTTGGTGTTGTTTGCATCTTTTTATTCTCCTTTAAAAGCCCGCCAGTCAGCGGCGATAATTTCTGAAAATTCATAAACAGGCATATTAAAAACAGCGGCGATTTTTTCGGCCAGCTGCGGCAGATTCTGCGGCAGCGACTGCACGTCTTTCTGTCCGGATTGATAAGGACCGTCCGTTTCTAAAAGCAGCTGCCGAATATTGAGCTGCTGCAGCAATTCGGCATAATTTTTTTTACGCAAAACAGAAAAATTCAAGCCAAGATAAAAGCCATGTCTCTGCAGTTCTTTTCCCCATTCCGCCGAACCGGTAAATGAATGGAAAATTGTTTGTTCCGGCAGTTCAGGCAAAAGCGGACGTAAAATTTCATCGGCTTTGACAGCGTGTATAATCAGCGGACGGTTATATTTTTTCGCTAAAGCAATCTGCGTCTGCAAAACAGCAAGCTGCTCGCCGGTGTCGGGATTTTTCAGCCGGTCAATTCCGCATTCTCCGAGCCAGAGCTGCGGATTTTTTTTCAATAAATTCTCCAGCTGTTCCGCCCAGTCAGCCTGTGTTTCCTGTATATACCACGGATGCACGCCGACAGCCGGAATAATCCCCTTAAATTCTGCGGCAATATCTAAAACTTTTTGCCAGTCTGCAGGGTGCGATGAGGCATTCACAAATTCGCAGACGTTGTTTTTGTTTGCGTTTGTTACTACATTTTTAACATCTGCCGGACTATAATCCTGCAAATGAATATGAGTGTCGGCATAAATCATATTTAAAAGCCTTTTAATTATGGGGAGATAATAGCAGCAATGAGTATTTTTACAAGACCTGTTTTGCAAATAAATTTAAATAACCTTGTCGCAAACTATAAAAAATTGCAAAAAATATCTGCGCCGGCGATTGCCGCTGCAGTGGTAAAAGACAATGCCTATGCTTTGGGCGCCGAAATGGTGGCGGAAACTTTGTATAAAAAAGCTGATTGCCGCAACTTTTTTGTGGCGCATGCGGTGGAGGGAGAGCGAATCGCTCCGCTGGTTCCGGAGGCTGAAATATTTGTGCTGCAGGGAATCGGTGCGGATAGTTTGGAATTGTTTGAAAAATATAAGCTGATTCCGGTGATTGCTT
>CAVGVF010000103.1:0-2506 GCA_963632615.1 uncultured Eubacteriales bacterium | reverse complement strand
GAAATCGGCATAACAAATTTAAGTCGTTTATGCGAAACGACTACAAGCAAAAGGGTTCTCACGCCCTAGACAGACTATTGTCTATCCGCCTTAAAATTTAGCAAATTAAATTAAAAAAGTAAAGGTAAAAAAATCAGCGGCTGATTTCCTTTTTCGGATATGCAAACTTTTAAATTTATCATTCTTGCAAAAACGGTAGGATTATGTTAATTATGCGGATATAAGGTTATTATTTTAGCTGAGGAGAGGTCTTATGTCCGGTGATGTTTGCTTTCATAACGCTGTAGTTTATAACGGCTATTCAATGATGAAAAACTGCGCCGTTTTAATCAGAGATGATAAAATTGTAGATGTGTTTAATGAAGAGCGTTTTTTTCAAAAAAAATTTGATGATTCCACTCGTTTGATAGATGTAAAAGGCTGCAGCATTGCCCCAGGTTTTATAGATACGCATATCCATGGTTTCGGCGGCTATGGAACAGAAGACTGTTCGGCAAAATCTATTCTGAAAATGTCGGAGGGCTTGGCTAAATGGGGCGTAACCTCATTTATTCCGACACTGTATTCCGAAAAGAAAGATAAAATGATACGCGGCATACGCGCAATCGTCAAAGCCATGGGCAAAGAAAAAGGCGCCAAAATCTTAGGTATTCATCTGGAAGGTCCTTTTATCTCGCCGGCCAGACTGGGGGTGCAGTCGCCGGATACGGTAAGTCCGGTGGATTTGAATTTGATGGAAGAATTATGGAATGCCTCAGAAGGGCATATCATCAATATGACTCTGGCTCCGGAAATAAAAAATATGCGGGAGTTGGCTTTGTATTGCATATCTAAAGGGATTGTCATGCAGGCGGGACACACAAACGCCACCTATAAGCAGATGATTGAGGGCATGCAGGCGCGGATTATGCATGTAACCCACTTGTTTAACGCCATGAGCCGCATGCATCACCGCGATCCGGGAGCAGTAGGCGCCGTGTTTATACATCCGGAATTGTCGTGTGAAATTATCGCTGACGGCATTCATATTGATGCGGAAATCATAAAATTTTTGCTGACCTGCAAGTCTTTGGATAAAGTTGTTTTAGTAACTGACGCTTTAAAGCCGACCAAACAGAAGCACGGACCTTTGTTTGCCAACGGCGAGGAAGTGTATTTGGATAAATGTTTTTACCGAAAGTCGGATAATGTGATTGCCGGTTCGGCGCTGACCATGATAGATAGCGTGAAAAATATTGTTTCTTACGGTTTTAGGCTGGAAGAGGCTATTCACATGGCATCAACCAATCCGGCAAGAATTATGAAACAAGACAATTTAGGCGTTATCGCTCCGGGCTATGACGCCGATTTGGTTATCCTCAGTGATAAACTGAAAGTAAAATATACCATTATTAAAGGGCAAATTTATGAGAAAGGAAAATTAGTATGCGCGTAATAATAAAAGATGATAAAGATTGGGTGGCAGATTGGGCGGCAAACTATGTGGCCTATAAAATCAACCGTTTCAAGCCGACACCAGGCAAGCCGTTTGTCTTGGGCTTGCCTACAGGTTCAACTCCGCTCGGCATGTATAATAAGCTGATTAAGCTGTGCCAAGCAGGCAAGGTTTCATTTGCCAATGTCGTTACTTTTAATATGGATGAATATATCGGATTAGCTCCGGAGCATCCGCAAAGCTATCATTATTTTATGTATGAGAATTTCTTTAACCATATTGATATTCAAAAGAAAAACATTCACATTCTGGACGGTTTAACCAAAGACTATGAAAAAGAATGTTTAGGCTATGAGCGCAAAATTAAAGAGATAGGCGGTATTCATCTGTTTATCGGCGGAGTGGGAGAAGACGGGCATATTGCCTTTAATGAGCCTTTTTCTTCGCTGTCTTCGCGCACCAGAGTAAAAACGCTGACCGAAAGCACCATAAAAGCAAATTCCAGATTTTTTGATTATGATTTATCAAAAGTTCCGACCCAGGCTCTGACCGTTGGTGTCGGCACTATTATGGACGCGGAAGAAGTTATGATTCTGGCAACCGGAAAGAATAAGGCGCAAGCTCTGAAACACAGCATAGAAGACGGCATAAGCCATGTTTGGACTTTGTCGGAACTGCAGCGCCATCAGCATGGAATTATTGTTTGCGACAAAGAGGCTGCTTCAGACTTGAGCGAACCGACAATAAAATACTTTTTGGAAATCCAAAGCAAAATCCCGGGGTAGGGGAAAATATTTTTCAAATTTAGAAAGTAAAAGGGCTTTTATGTTTTTTATAAAAGCCCTTTTTGATGCACCGACTTTATGTTAGAAATTGAACTTTACACCGGCGTTGATGACGGTGGTGTGCTTGTCTTCAAGGAACTGGCTGCCGCGAAGGTAAAAATCGAGGGCTTTCCAGCTGAAAGTGATATCGGCGCGCACAACCACACGGTTGCGGTCAAAAATATCCGTACTTTCAATCAGATAGTAGCCATCGGTGTCGCGGACGCGGGCGCGCATGGTGTGATAC
>CAVGVF010000102.1:0-2516 GCA_963632615.1 uncultured Eubacteriales bacterium | reverse complement strand
GAATGATGGAAACCAAAGAGCTGAAATGGATTGAGCCGGATTTGGAAGAAGTCAAAAAAATCACTGCCAAAGCCGAAGAATTTTCTAAAGAAGAAATCAAAGAACCGACAGAAAAAGCCGCAGAACCGGTTGAAGCGGAGCCTAGTTCAGCTTTGGCAAAAATGAAAAAGTTTGTACGTAAAGCCGTTGACTGCTGCATTGAATAAGGATTTTTATAAAATGAAGAAATTATTTTCAGCTTTATTATGCGCTTTGGGATTGTTTGTAACAACCGCCTGCTCAAATTCATCGACAGAGGAATTAAGCAAAGATAAAATTTACTTTTTTTATCAGACAACTTGCCCGCATTGCCATGATGCCGCAAAATATATCAAAGCTAACTACCCGACACTAAAAATTACCAGTTTGGATATTAAGCTGCCTGGGAATATGAAGCTTTTTGAAAAAGCGGTTAAAAAATATAACATTACCGGCCCGACCGGCACACCGCTGTTTATTATGGGCAACAACTATCTGATGGGCTGGGGAAATTCCGAACAAGCTCGATTTGATTTGTATGTCAAGCCATATTTAGAATAATAAGTTCTCTCAAATTTTCAAAGCCCTGTATCCTGCAGGGCTTTTTTCACCACTAACCCCGGTCATTGCCGGACGTGACACACAGTCCGTTCCGGCAATTTCGGTGCAACATACGCCTAACCAAATCAGCAAAAATCAGCCATTTTCAGCAAAATCAGCGAGGTGTGGAGTGGTGGCGGATATACATATACAACATTATCCGACTACTCAGATACAAACTCGTTTGAGTCATGCGATAATGGCTGCGGCACCACAACCTACCGCTGCGCTACCGGCTACACCTACAGCAACGGCAAGTGCACAAAACCTACGAATTGCGAAGCCAATGGCAAGCATACAAGTGTTGGTTCTTGGGCTTCAGAATGTGCTAAGAACGGCGGAACTCCGACAAAAGACACGGATGGCTGTTTCATTTGTAAAGTAGTACAAACTTGTGCTCAGAAATATTCTAACTCTAACGGCTACAAAATCGTTGATTCTGATGGTACCTGCGATACAGGATATACCAAGTTCTACATGGGAGTGAAAGATGATAACGGAAAATCATGTTACACCTGTATTCCTGCTAAAACGAAGACTTGCGAAGACTACGGATATATCACTATTACACAATCTAATTATAATGATTATATGAAGCAGTGTAAGACTCTGACATCCGTTAAACCGGAAGCAAATTTACAATGCTATAAATGTGACAATACCGTTACACCGGGTGGAAATGACACCTGCGTAACAACAGCCACAACTGGAGATGTTGCTAACGGCAGTACTATTTACTTCTATGGTTCTGACCTTGAATACAGTGCTTCAAAGAACGGCACTTGTATCGGAAGCATGACCATAAAAGCGGAATGCAAGGTATATCATAAAGTTGGTGATTATAATGCATCTAAAACTGTATTAGTTGTAAACGGTTATGAAGCTGGATGTAAAACAAACGGTGCAACAGGTTGTTCTTATACTGAATATAGATTTGGAAATGATGTAATTGTTTGCAGCGGATGTTCTCCAACAGTTACTTGCAGCCATAAATGGGGCGGCGGTTCATTTAAATTAACCGGAGTTCCTTTGGATACCAATGCAGGAACCTATAACTAGAATGAAAGGAGATTAAGAAACGGGGCGGAGGATAAAACCTCCGCCTTTCTGCTATAATAATACATAAAATAAAATTCGGCTTGACATCTTGTAATCTATAGTTTACAATGCTATATAAAAAGAAAGGAGTGATATGTATAATATCATCAAAACAGAACGCTTTGAAAAATGGTTTAAGAGTCTCAAAGACATCAATACCAGAGCGAAAATCAACGTAAGAATACGGCGAATGGAATTGGGTAATTTGGGAGATATCAAGCCTGTAGGCGAAGGTGTTTCAGAAGCTCGTATTCACTATGGCGCCGGTTATCGTCTTTATTTTTATTTGCAAGGCGATATTGTTATTATTCTGCTTTGCGGGGGCGATAAATCCACCCAGCAGCAAGATATAGAAATAGCAAAGGAGTTAAAAAAATGTCTGAAATAATTACTAAAGATGACTGCAAATTAAGCAAATGGGACGTTGTTGATTATCTTGACAGCGATGAAGCTATAACGGCTTATTTAACAGCTGCCGCAGAAGAAAATGACCCTGAATTTATGGTAAAAGTCATAAACGATATTGCCAGAGCGCGCGGAATGAACGAATTGGCAAAAAAAATGGGGGTTAGTCGAGAAGGCTTGTATAAGTCTTTGAACGGCAGTACCAAACCTCGTTTTGAAACAATTTGCAAAGCCTTAAATGCTCTTGGTTTTCAGCTCAGTATTAAAAGTCTAAACAGCGAAGCTTGAGAATAAAAACAAGAAAAAACGGCGTAAAATTTCGTCTTTTTACGTCATTAAAGCGCGCCGAAAGACTGCAGCGGATATACATATACAACATTATCCGACTACTCAGA
>CAVGVF010000101.1:0-2621 GCA_963632615.1 uncultured Eubacteriales bacterium | reverse complement strand
CAGAAAAAGCAGCTCCTGATAAACCAGAAAAAGCAGCTCCTGATAAACCAGAAAAAGCAGCTCCTGATAAACCAGAAAAAGCAGCTCCTGATAAACCAGAAAAAGCAGCTCCTGATAAACCAGAAAAAGCAGCTCCTGATAAACCAGAAAAAGCAGCTCCTGATAAACCAGAAAAAGCAGCTCCTGATAAACCAGAAAAAGCAGCTCCTGATAAACCAGAAAAAGCAGCTCCTGATAAACCAGAAAATAATGTAACTATTGAGGATGTACGCATAGAATTAGCAAAAAAAGTCAAAGACCACAGAGATGAGATTAAACAAAAGCTTAATGAATTTGGGGCTCCGAGTGTTACAAAGCTTAATCCAGAAAAATATAATGAAATGATTGAATTTTTAAATACGCTTTAATATGCCTAAATCAAAAACAAAAAAATTAAGAGAAGCTTCACAAAAATTTCGTAGAAATAATTTAGCTTTATATAATCAATTAGTAATCCAATGCGTATTATTAGCGCGTAAAATAAAAAAAGATGGCAACAATTAATAGGCACAATCAAAGAAAACACGCGCTACTTTCAGCATCAGGCGCATATAGGTGGCTTAATTGCACACCATCTGCAAAACTTGAAGATAAATATGGTGAAAAGAAAACATCAATATTTGCAGAAGAAGGTACTTTAGCGCATGAGTTGGCGGAGCTCTATATTAAAAATGATATATTAAAAAACATATCTGACCGCGATTTCTATGATTCATTAGAACGGATTATGTCAAATGATTTGTTTAATGAGGAAATGCTTACAGTAGTACCTATTTATACAGATTATTGTGCCGAGCAATATGCCGCAGCTCAAACAGCAAATAAATTTGCTCTTATAGAAATTGAACAAAAACTTGATTTAACAGCTTTTGTGCCTGAAAGTTTTGGAACAGCCGACTGTATTATTATAAATGATGATTTGATAGAAATTATTGATTATAAACATGGCAAAGGCGTTCCGGTATATGCCGAATGGAATAGACAGCTTATGCTATATGCTTTAGGTGCTTTGGAAAAATATGATACGCTGTATGATATTTCAGAAGTGCGGTTGACAATTGTTCAACCACGCATAAATAATATATCATCTTGGCAAATATCAGTAAATGAACTTATTCATTGGTCTGAAACTGAACTTAAGCCAAAAGCGGCGCTTGCTTTTAAAGGAGACGGTGAACTCAATTCGGGTGATTGGTGTAAATTCTGTGCCGTTAAAAACCAATGCCGTAAATTATATGAGCAGCAGATGGAAATAGCTAAATATGAATTTGCAAAACCTATACTTCTTTCAGATGACGAAATAGCGGATATTGTAAAGCGCGCGCCGGAATTTATTAATTGGATTGATTCTATACAAGAATTTGCGCAAACAGAAGCTTTTAATAATAATAAGCAATGGCCTGGTCTCAAATTAGTAGAAGGTACAAGCCGACGTAAATGGCTCGATGAAGATAATGCCGCTAATATTATTCTTAAGCGCTGTCCAGAAATATCAGAAGATGAGATATTCAATACCAAATTAAAGCCTATAACTTCTATAGAAAAATTGATAGGAAAAAAACATTTTGAAAATACATTATCTGATATTGTTGTTAAGGCACAAGGCAAGCCTACTCTTGTACCACTTGATGATAAAAGGCCGGCCATGGGTATTAATCAAGCACAAATAGATTTTTCAAATAACTAATTTTAACAAATTAAAAAATTTAATTATGGAACCAACAAAAATTGTAACAGGAAAAGTAAGATTTTGCTATGCAAATGTATTTGAGCCAACCGCTATGAATGACGGCGATACACCAAAATACAATATTTGTATACTTATTCCAAAAAGTGATGAAAAAACAGTAAATGCTGTTAAAAAAGCTATTGAGGCGGCAAAACAAGCCGGAAAGGCAAAAATTGCAGATAAAAGTGGTAAAATTCCGTCTACATTAAAAACGCCTTTGCGCGATGGTGACGAAGAACGCGGTGATGACCCGACTTTTGAAGATATGTTTTTTATCAACGCGAATACTACACGTAAGCCTACTATTGTAGATAAAGACTTAAATCCTATTATGTCTAAAGAGGAATTTTATAGTGGCTGCTATGGTAGAGCATCGATTAATTTCTATGCTTATAATGTTTCTTCTAAAGGCATTGCCGCGGGATTGAACAATCTTCAAAAACTTGAGGACGGAGAAATGCTTGCTGGGGGTTCTTCGGCTGAAGAAGACTTTGGGGGCGAAAATAATTGGGATGATGATTTGATGTAATAATTTCTTCCATACTTTTCAAGAGTATAGTAGTTTAAATGGCTAAAACGGCGTTCGCTATGCGGGTTCAAGTCCCGCCTATGCTCCTTTTTCCTCAAAATAAAAAATAATGGCAAAAAATCTTTTTATAGATATTGAAACATTCTCGTCTATTGATATTAAAAGTTCAGGCGCTTATAAATATATAGAATCACCTGACTTTGAAATATTAATAATAGGGTATGCCTTGGATTCGGGTCCAGTTAATATAGTCGATTTGGCGCAAGGCGAAGAAATACCCGAAGAGTTAAAAAAAGCTTTATTTGACTCTAATTGTGTAAAGGT
>CAVGVF010000100.1:0-3020 GCA_963632615.1 uncultured Eubacteriales bacterium | reverse complement strand
TTAGTTACTTGTTGCACCAAGATTAACGGGACAAGCCCGTTAATGACGGAGAACAGACGAGAGACTATACTGTTTGCTGCTATTGCCATAAAATTCCTGGATGCTCGAAACAGTTCACTGTGCACACGCTCAAGCATGAAGTTGAAAGTGGTGGCGGGAAAGCGAAAGCCAAAATATTTTTTAGAATTATTCTTATACATATTTCTAACTCCAATTTGTTACATAAAAAAACAAAACCCGCTGTGAAGGCGGGCGGATGTTGACAAACCGTGAAATATATGTATAAAACGGCTCGGCTTATTTGGCGCAAAGCCTTATTTAGCCGACATCCATCCCAAGTGAACAGAAGTCGGCATATAGATATTTAAGTCGCTTATGCTCAAAGCGACTACATATATTTCAAAGGGTTGTCACGCCCTAAAAGTACTATTGCACTTTCAGAATCAGAATACTTGCAATCATTTTGGTTGTAAAGATATTTTTTGTGCTTTATATGGTTCGCGCCCTGCCGCTTTTCCATACAACAAAACCCCACAAGGACAAGCCCTATGAGGTTTTGTTGGCGGAGCGTACAGGACTCGAACCTGTGCATCCTTTTAAGGGGATGACGGATTAGCAATCCGCTGCATTACCACTCTGCCAACGCTCCATTAGTGATAACGAAAATATTTTTAGCGTATGTTTTGCGCCTAGTCAATATTTTTTTTAGTTTTTTGCAAATTATCCTCAGCTATTGAAAAAATTTATATGCAGATTATCTCCAAAACAAGGAGAAAACACATGGAATTATATTTGCTTATCGCTTTAATTTTTATCTATTTAATTACCGCGGCTATGGTTAATAAAAATGTTGTGCATCGGATATGGACTCTGGCCTTTATCGCTGCTTTTGTGGTGACGGCCATCGCAATCGGCTTTTTGCGCGTCACAAATCAAGATGTAATGATGTCGGCGGATAATCTGAATTGGTATTATCTTTTGTATATTTTCGGCTCAATGTCGGTGGTGCTGGGTGTTATAAATCTGTGGATGTACCGCAAGCCGCTCTGGCAGATTTTGCGCAATGATGAAGATGATAAAGAATAATTGCAAATTTGCGTTTTTTGTGTAATATAGCCCCTAACAAAGGGGTATATTATGTTACGCATTAACAATATTTCTATGCCGCTGAATGCCGGCGAACAGCAGCTAAAGCAAAAAGCCGCGCAAAAATTGGGAGTTAAGGAAACAGAGCTCCAAAATTTTACCGTATCCAAAAAATCGGTTGATGCGCGCAACAAAAACAATGTGCATTTTGTGTACAGTGTAGATTGCAATTCGGCTTCATTGGTGCGTGACAAAGATATTGAACAGCTGCCGGAAGTGGAAAAATTAAGCTTTAAAATTAAATCAGACGGTGTGCGTCCGATTGTGGTCGGCAGCGGTCCTGCCGGTATGTTTGCCGGTTTGGCTTTGGCGGAAGCCGGCTTGAAGCCGATTATTTTGGAACGAGGCGCGCCGGTGGAACAGCGGCAGAAAGATGTGGCGTCATTTTGGCAGGGCGGAGAGCTAAAAGCTAATTCCAATGTGCAGTTCGGAGAGGGCGGCGCCGGTACTTTTTCTGACGGCAAGCTGATGACCGGCATCAAAAAAGATAAGTTTACCGCTAAGGTCTTGCATGAATTTGCCGCCGCCGGAGCGCCTCGGGAAATTCTCTATTTGGCAAAGCCGCATATCGGAACAGATAAATTGCGTTTGGTTGTTAAAAACATCCGGCAAAAAATTTTATCTTTGGGTGGAGAATATCGCTTTAACAGCCAGCTGACCGGACTGGTAATTAAAGATGAAAAGCTGACAGCCGTCAAAATTACGAATGAAAAAGAAACTTATGAACTTCCGGCAAACAAGCTGTTTTTAGCTATCGGCCACAGCGCGCGCGATACTTTTGAAATGCTGTATAATTCCGGCGTGTATATGGAGCAAAAGCCGTTTTCGGTCGGCGCCAGAATAGAGCATAAACAAAGCCTGATAAATAAAGCGCAATACGGTAAAGCCGCAGAAAGTCCGTATTTAGGCGCGGCAGATTATAAAATGGCGGTGCATCTGCCCAACGGACGTTCCGTTTATACATTTTGTATGTGCCCGGGCGGAGTGGTGGTGGCTGCTGCTTCCGAAAAAGGACGGGTGGTAACTAACGGTATGAGCGAATTTGCCCGCGTGGCGGAAAATGCTAATTCGGCTTTATTGGTAGGTGTTTCCGAAAAAGACTTTGGCAGCAGCAGTCCGCTGGCAGGTATGTATTTTCAGCGCAAATTAGAAGAAAACGCTTTTATTGCCGGAGATAAAACATATCGTGCGCCTGCAGTTTTGGTCGGAGATTTTTTGCGGCATAAAGCTTCGCAAAAATTCGGAGAAGTGCGCCCGTCATATCTTCCGGGAGTGGTATTAGATTCGTTTAATCAGGTATTGCCGTCAGAAATTACGGATTCTTTGTGTTTGGGCATTGTTGAAATGGCTAAAAAATTGCATGGATTTGATTGTTATGACGCGGTTTTGACCGGAGTTGAAACCCGCAGTTCTTCGCCGGTGCGGATTGTGCGCGATGAAACCATGCAAAGCAATATCAAAGGATTATACCCATGCGGCGAAGGAGCCGGATATGCCGGCGGAATTACCTCGGCGGCGGCAGATGGTCTGAAAGCGGTATATTCATTGAGTGAAGACTAAAAAAAGATGGGCTATTAACGCTGCGAATACGCTAATAACCCGCTAAAACTTTTGTTTTATTATAAAAAAGCTCATTAAGCGTGTCAATCTAAAACGTACAAAAGGCGTGTTTATTTCTGCTGTAATTTTGTATTTTAAAATAACGCTTGCAATAATCTGTTTTTGTTAGTAACGTTACAGCAGACAGGCGATAGTCTGTCCGAGGTGTGAGAACCTCTTGCTTATACGTCAAATATTGGACGTTAAATACCTTCTGATCTATTGATCGGAAGGTAGCAAAATACGCTATACGCTAATATGCTACACTATACTTA
>CAVGVF010000099.1:0-3283 GCA_963632615.1 uncultured Eubacteriales bacterium | reverse complement strand
AGGTTAGACCATGCAATTTCCGGACTTTGCGGCGAAGTCGGCGAAGTTGATGATGTGTGGAAAAAAATCAAATTCATGGGGCTGAATTATACCGATGAAACCCGCGATATGTTTATAAAAGAGCTGGGCGATGTCTGCTGGTATATGTTTCAGGCTTGCCTGGCGCTGAATATTCCGTTTGAAGAGATTATCAACCGTAATGTTGAAAAGCTGAAAAAGCGCCATCCCAACGGCTATTCTCCGGAATATTTTCATCAGAAAAAAGGAGCTTAGGCTTTGCTGGTCGGAATTTTGCTGCCGCTGCCGTTTAATCAGCCGTTTACCTATAAAACGGAGGAGCCGCTGAAACTTGGGCAGCTGGTGGAAGTTCCGTTTGGGCGCGACAAGCAAATCGGTGTGGTTTATGATCTTTCGCCGCAAAATGAGGTGCCGTCTGAAAAGATAAAAAGCATAAGCAAGGTTTATGATTTTCCGCCGCTTTCGGAAAAACTGCTGAAATTTATCGCTTGGGTGGCGCGTTACAATATGGCGCCGCTGGGGCTGGTCTTCAAAATGGCAGTGAGCGTAAAGGCTGCGTTTGAGCCGTCGCCGCTGACGGTGCTGTATAAGCTTTCCGGCAAAACTTTGGCGGAAGCTAAGCTTAAAAATTCGGATGCGCGCTGGCATGTTATGGATTTGCTGAAACATGCGCCTTATACCAGACAAGAAATCGCCAAGGGTGCCGGAGTAGGGCAGAGCGTAATAAAAACGCTGATAGACAGCGGCGTGCTGGAGCCGGTGTATGTGGAAAATAAACGCGAATTTTTGGAGCCGGTCGGCGATTATGTCAAAGTTGATTTAACGGCGGAGCAGCAGCAGGCGGCGGAATTGCTGTGCCGAAAAGTCGGCAGCGGTTTTTCGGTGACTTTGCTGGACGGCATTACCGGTTCCGGTAAAACGGAAGTATATTTTGAAGCGGTGGCTAAAACCATAGAAAGCGGCAAGCAGGTGCTTATTCTGGTACCGGAAATTTCGCTGACAACCCAATGGCTGGAGCGTTTTCAAAAGCGATTCGGCGTGCGTCCGGCAAATTGGCATTCCGGCTTGAGTTTAAAAGAGCGCGCCGATACTTGGAAAGCCATTGTAGAGGGGCGTGTGAAAGTGATTGTCGGAGCGCGTTCGGCGCTGTTCTTGCCCTATACAAATTTAGGCTTGATTGTGATTGACGAAAGCCACGACCATTCGTTTAAGCAGGAAGATGTTGTCAATTATCAGGGGCGCGACATGGCGATTGTGCGGGCAAAAATAGAGCATCTGCCGCTGATTCTTTCTACCGCTACGCCGGATTTGGAAACCATGGTAAATGTGGAAGAAGGCAAGTATGACTGTGTAAAGCTTAAAAGCCGCTACGCCAACGCCAGCCTGCCGGATGTCAAAATTATAGACCTTAAAAAAGATAAGCCGCAAAAAGGCGAGTGGGGCGTTTCGTGGCTGGCGCCGAGTTTGGTGCAGGCTTTGTCGCAGAATTTGGAGCGCCGCGAGCAGTCGGTTTTGTTCTTGAACCGGCGCGGCTATGCTCCGCTGATGATTTGCCGCGACTGCGGACACCGCATGCAATGCCCGAGCTGCAGCGCTTGGCTGACTGAGCATAAAAAGGCGCATAAGCTGATGTGCCACCATTGCGGATATATTGAGGAAATTCCGGAAGTCTGCCCGCATTGCGGTTCTAAGGACGGTTTAACGGCGTGCGGCCCGGGTGTGGAGCGTGTGGCCGAAGAAGTTAAACACCGCTTTCCGTATGCTAAAACCGAGATACTTTCCAGCGATAATGCCGGCTCTTTTACGGCGGTGTCGCAGATTATCGCCCGTATGGAGCGCCGCGAGATTGATATTTTGGTCGGTACGCAGATAATCGCCAAAGGCCATCACTTTCCGGATTTGACTCTGGTCGGAATTGTGGATGCGGATTTAGGACTGATGGGCAGCGATTTGCGGGCTTCGGAGCAAACGTATCAGCTGCTGTCGCAAGTTTCGGGGCGTGCCGGACGCGGCGAGAAAAAAGGTACGGTGTATCTGCAGACATTATATCCGGAAAACAATGTGTTAAAAGCTTTGCTGAATAATGACCGCGAAAGTTTTATGAGTTTTGAAAAGCAGTCGCGGCAAGTGCTGGGATACCCGCCGTACGGCAAATTAGCCGCTTTGATAATTTCCGGCACCGACCAACATATAACCGGAGCTGTGGCGGCGGAGTTCGGCAAAACCGCTCCGCATACGGATTATGTTTCGGTTTTGGGACCGGCACCGGCGCCGCTGTTTTTGCTGCGTGACCGCTATCGTTACCGTTTAATGCTGAAAACGGCTAAAAACATCAATATTCAAGAAGTTTTAGCTCAATGGCTGCAAATGGTAAAAGTGCCGTCTGCCGTAAAAGTGGAAGTGGATATAGATCCGTATTCTTTTATGTGATTAGTGCAGATACATTATACAATAGGCTAAAATGCTGCTTAAAAACAGAAATTGCACAAATCCGGTGCCGACTACAATATTTTGATTGCCGACAACATTTATACCCAAGTTATGTATGGCAGAGGGAAGAGCTGCGGCCATGGGCGCCGGCTTGCGTGCAGAATTATCGTTTATCGGAGTACTTTTCATTAAAATATCCCGAATTTGCGCATCAATATCCGTATCCATTGCAGCCTAGTCCCTTATCTGTCAGTTAAAATCAATTTACTTTGCGAAATTCATCATAAATGTCGATAAAGTCTTTAATTTTAGTATTGGCAGTTTCCATCGATTCGTTGCAGATTTTTGAATACATCAGGCGAATCAGTTCGGCTTTGTCGTGCGGAGACATTTTTGCTTCGCGTCTTTCCAGCCAAGCCTCGATATTTTCAATAACCAAACACAAAATATCTTGGTTTACGGTCGGCGAAAAGCCTGAAGAAACTTTTAACGGCAAATCCGTAAGTTCCTGTTCATCGACTTTTAACAGTCGGGCAAGCTTTTGGCGCTCTACTTCGCCAAGGCGGCGCGGCGAACCGTTTTTGATAAATTGCTGAATATAAGCAATGTTTTTGCCAATGCTTAACGAAACTTTAGCAAAATTCAAACCGCGCTCGCTGATTAGGCGGGCAATTTTTTTTCTAATTTCTTCTGTATCTTCCATTTTTTCACCTCTCTTTCTATTATATAATATATATCTTACAAAGTAAAACGATATTTTTCTTATTGACTTTATCATATTTATCTTATATTTTCAAGAAAAATGGAGGATAAAATGATAGATGAAGAATATATA
>CAVGVF010000098.1:0-3509 GCA_963632615.1 uncultured Eubacteriales bacterium | reverse complement strand
GATGTACCATCCTGGATCCTCGGCGAATGAGCTTACGCTCAAAGCCAAGGATGACAATAAGAGTGTGTTGCAATATGGCCGCAGTATGATTGAAATGCTTGGTGTGTTGGCGATTATCGCCGTGTTAAGTGTCGGCGGAATTGCAGGATATTCCAAAGCCATGGAAGTGTAAAGGGTTAATAAAATTATTCAAGATTATAATATGCTTGTTTTCGGGCTGCTGGAATATCGCCAAAGTTTTCAAAAGAATACAGTCAGCGAAAGAACGATGACTGATACGGTTATGGCGTTGAATTTGGTTCCTAATACTTGGACAAAGCTGAATGAGGCGTATTTAGAGGATAGTTACGGTAATTGGCTGAATATTAGATATCGGCAAACAAATAATAATTACGGCTCTTTTGAAAAAGAAGGTATGATTATTGATTTTAACTTTGGCGGACTGAATATTGATGATGCGGGCAATAAATCTTCGGATAATTTTAATGATAAAATTTGTTTTGAAATGTTCAAAAATATTATTCAACCGCTGCATAATACTCTTACCGGAGCAATGATGGTCGGCGGTTCTGGGTATTTTTACGGGGATACTTACTGTAAGGCAAATTTGCGATGTTTGAGCAATCTTACATTAGCGCAGATGAAAGAAACTTGTGATTCATGCAATAAAAGCAAGCGCTGCAATGTGACAATTATTTTTTGAAAAAAGCCTCCGTAAGCGGAGGCTTTGCAGATTAGTTGTTGTTAGAAAGCGGCGGGATATTGATTTGAGCGATATACCCCGGACGGATGCGCTTGCTGCTGTAGTGCATATTGCCGGTTTCTATCAAATAACGTTCGCGGCGAGTCCATTGGGCTGCGGTCGCAAAAAAGTCTTTGCCGGTAACCTCTTGGTTGCGAGGGTTCATAATATAGAGCACACAGCCTTGGTGCGGCTCAACCAAACCGCAGCGGCTGCGTCCAACCGGAACATCAGAGTTTACTACCACGCCTTCCAAGCCTTTTTTGGTGGTTTCTTGTGTAGAAAACATAGTGGCACCCAAGACAGTGCCGAACAAAGCCGCTAAAACCAGCATTAGCAAAACAGTTTTGTTTTTCAGAAAATAGGTAATGGTTTCCGGCTCCTGCGGCATCATTTCCTCATCTGTAACAAAGCGGATATTTTCGGCATCGCCGTTGTTGTCAAAATAATTTTCAGTTATTTCGCTTTGCAGATTGGCCTGAGGTACGGAAATTTTTTCGGGAACGCCGTAGGTGGCCGGCGGATTTTCAGAGACGCGCGGACGTTTGATTTTTCTTATTTTGCGAGGCGCATTGTTTTGCTGATTTTCTTCCATTTTTTTCTCCGTTAAATTCTGTTTTTCAATGATTCATTGGTTTTTAGAGTGCGGATTAAGCGCGGAACCATAAAGACAATGGTTTCGGATTTAGGGCTTTGAATGCCGAACAGCTCGTTAGGCAGGCCGATTATCAAAAAGTTTTCGCCGAGTTTATTGCGGATTTTAAATTGAGTAACTTGCCCGTCAGTTTCTTCCAAAGTTATTTCCGAAAAGATTTCATTTTTCTTTTCTACCGAAGCTTTTGCTAAAATCGACATACCGTAAGCATTGCTTTCCGGACGGCTGCATTTACCGATATCAAAGCGGGAAAGCCATAAATTAGGCACAATAAATTTGCCTTCGGAAACAGTTTCTATTTGGGCTTGATTGCCTAAAAACTGCTGCAACTTTTCAATAGAAATGTCATTGGTAGTGGTTAAAACCCTGCCGATAACACCGGTTTGCGCCGTGGTAATAGAGCCAAAGTCAAACGCATCAAGCAGCTCTTTCCATTCAATATCCTGCTGCATATACGGATACAAGCGGAAAATACTTACGTCATAAGCAATAAGAGTCGGGCTGTTTTCAAACGATTTTATGAGCTCCTGCAGTTTGTTGCGGGTTTCAATATCCGCATCAAAAGTGATGGAATAATCAGCCCAGTTTGTAACAATGTTGGTAATGCCTGCGCCGCGGATAACATCCAGCAAACCCAGAATAATCGGGCGTGACGGCGGCGTATAGAGCGTCATATTTACGCGGCGGCTCAAAGTTAAAATTTTATCTTTGGCATTGTAGGTGTAATAAATGTCGGCAGAATCGGCAATCATTTTAATGACTTCCGAAAATTCGCCTTTCAGGTCTTCGGCTGAAATGCTGGTGTACGGCCCGTCAGCAGAAGAAACGCGGATTCCGGCTTCTTTGGTTAATTTTACCAAAGCTTGCTCGGCCGGCATCATATCAAAGGTGTAGCCGGTTACTTCAAAACGAGGCAAAGGGTCGTTGCGGCCGTTGCGTTCCAGCTTGAAGGCCGAATTGATGTAAGGCAGCGTCAAAACCATCTGCTGAGTTTTCCAGTTTACGTTGCAGCGCAAAGGAGTTTCCAAATCCAGCGCATTGGCGCCTTCAGGCGTGCGGATGATAGCCGGATCTTCCGGAGCTTTGAACTCAATTTCCGGTGCGGCGAACTTCATGCTTTCCAAATCGGAGGTCGGCTGTTCGGCAGCTGCAGCCGGAGGTACAGCTGCGGGAGCAGGAGCCGCTTGCGCAGTGTCGGCGGAAACAGTATCGCTGTCAATGTTTATGCAGCCGGAAATTCCGGATATCAAAATTGACAAGCCTAAAGCTGTAGCCCATAAATTAAGTTGTTTTTTCATTGCAAATGCCTTTCTATTGCTGCTGATTGCCGTCACTGTTTTCTGTTTGATCCGGATTGATATTGTTTTCGGCCATCAATTTATTCATCAAATCATCAATATTCATGCCGGCGCCGGAGGTTGGGTCTACTGATTTATCAAAATTGCTCATAACGTCATTCATTTTTTGCAGTTCGTTAGGGTCAGAGCGCAGCATATCCGGAGATTGGTTGTTGGTTAATTCTTCTTGATAAATGGAAAGGTTTTTGCGCAGAGCTTCTACACCGCCGGCAATTTTCTTTTCAATATACGGATAAAGCTCTTTATGCTCCAGAATATAGTTGCCGGTTTCGCAGATTTCTTCCAAAACATCAAGCACATAAGGATAAAATTTATATTCTTCCAAAGCAATGTTGCCGCTGCGGATGCAGCGTGCGGCAATACGGGAAATCGTGCGGTCGTAATAGTCTATCAGAACAATGTAATTATCAACGTACCAAAGCGATTCTTTGGTAATAGGAGTAGTAATTTCATCTGCCATTTTTTTATCCTCTTAATTCTGTTTTTTATTGTACTAATGCTCTGTTTATTTGTAAATACCTTTTTTACGCCTTATTTTCGTTTATCGGGTTGCCGCTTTCATCAACATATTCCCAGTCGCCGCCGTCATCAGCCGAGATAGGATTGCCGTTTTCATCAACGTATTCCCAATCACCGCCGTCATCGGCCGAGATAGGATTGCCGTTTTCATCAACGTATTCCCAATCACCGCCGTCATCGGCCGAGATAGGATTGCCGTTTTCATCAACGTATTCCCAATCACCGCCGTCATCGG
>CAVGVF010000097.1:0-3743 GCA_963632615.1 uncultured Eubacteriales bacterium | reverse complement strand
TTTTGTGCAGAAAGGGAAAAGCTTGCTTTTGCCGTAATTCTTCCTGATATTGGTGCAGTTTGCCTTTCAGCTGACTGATTTGATTTTGTGTATCCTGAATGAGTTTTTCTAAATGCTCTTTTTCTAACTCTTTCAGCTTTTTATTATATTCTTTGCGCAGTTTATCATCAGAAAGAGTGCTATAGGCTTCATTTATTTTTTTGAATTTTTCTTCAAATTCTTTGCGGTTGACATCTGAGCTTACATCCGGATGATATTTTTTAGCCATAGCGTGATAAGCTGCTTTGATTTCTTCGGGCAGAGCATCTTTTTTGATTTCCAAAATATCATATAATGTCACAAAATCATCCATGTCTGCGATATTAAAAAGATTTAATAAAATGTCCAGTAAAAAAGCAAAAGCCGGATACTTTTATATCCGGCCTGCAAATGTTATAATCAGTTAATCGGCAGTTTATTTTCTGTCGCCCATGATTCTCATCAAATAAATAAACAGGTTGATGAAGTCCAGATAAAGATTCATTGCACCGGCAATGGCTTTGCGGGACATGCTGTCTTCATTATCCGAAGAGTAATACATATTTTTGATGGTTTGCACATCGTAAGCCGTCATAACTGTGAAAGCCAATACAGCAATGTAAGAAATAGCATAATACAAGCCGCTGCTTTTCAAAAAGATATTAACAATGCTGGCAATGATAATGCCCCACAGACCCATATACATAAAAGAGCCGATACCGGTTAAATCTTTTTTGGTTGTGTAGCCGAACAGGCTCATTCCGCCGAATGTTGCGGCAGTGATTAAGAATACGCGGGCAATGCTGTCGCCGGTATAAAGCAAGCCGATGTTAGCCAAAGACATACCCATAACTACCGAGAATGCCCAAAACATTGCTTGAGCGGCCGCCATGCTGCCTTTGGTTAAAACAGCGTTAAAGCCGAAAATCATGGCAAGCGGAGCCAGAGTGATAATCCAGCCGAATGCAGAAAGCGAAACAGTCTGAGCGGCTTGGTCAACCGAAAACATCCAGCTGATTACTGAAGTGTACAAAGTTACATAAGCGGCAAGAGCGGTAACAACCAACCCGATTCCCATATAGTTAAAAACTTTAATCATATATTGGCGCAGACCTTCGTCTACACGTTCAACAGCGGATTTGCGCACAATTTGTTCTGAGTCTGACATTTAAAATTCCTCCTTAATTTATTATCTTTATAAAATATAGGGCGAAAATTTGTTAAAATCAACAAATATTGCAGATAAAGCGAAAACTCTTGGCTTTTTCTGAAAATCCTGCTATAGCTTGGGCAGGAGATATAAAAATGTATAGTCAGCGTTTTCAGCAGTTTATAGATATGTGGCGCAAAGATTTTGCGATTGAGCGCAGTATGAATGAAAAGGTGTGCTTGGACAGGGACGGCAATCCGATTCCTTGGTATACTTATCCGGCGATTGAATATTTGTCGCAGTTTGACTATAGCCAAAAGAAAGTTTTTGAGTTCGGCACGGGCTATTCGTCTATGTATTGGGCGAAACGCGCGCAAAAGGTCGTCAGCATAGAAGACAAGCCGGAGTGGTACGAAAAATTTTCCGCCGAGTTCAGCGCTCCGAACTGGGAAATGCGCTATTGCGATGAAAAACAAGGCTATGAAGATATGATTTTTGCTGACGGCGAAAAATATGATGTGATTGTGGTAGACGGCAAACGCCGCGCCGAATGCGCCGCCAATGCGGTCAAAGCCTTAGCGGCAGGCGGGCTGATAATTTTGGACGACAGCGACCGCATTAACACCAGCTTGGAATATTTTAACGCCGTAAAATATTTACGTGAGGCAAATTTGTTGCAAGTGGATTTTTACGGCTTCTGCCCGATGAATAATTATACTAAGGCTACTTCGCTTTTCTTTTCCCGCGATTTTGATTTTAAGTCGCTGTATGAAGTGCAGCCGATAAACGGTTGGGGCAATATCTGGTCTATGAGCCGCAAAGAGCGTAAAGGCTTTTTCAAAAAACAAGATTATCCGCTGGCGGAAGAAAAACTTGCGGAAGAAAAAGAGGATAAATAGTTTTAATCCTGTTTTTGCAGCTCCTGCCAAGTTTGTTGGCAAAATTCTGTTGATTTGCCGTTGCCTTTACATTCTTTTAGGTATTGATATTCTTGATAGTGCGGATAAATAAACAATCCGGCAGCAATCAATAGAACAAGAATACCGATAAGTGTCAAAATAGCGCCGACAATTCGGTCGGCTAGTTTATCCGATATTTTCAGTTTGTTTGTCATCCGGCAGCTCCATATAGCTAAAATAGTCTGTTTTTACAAGATTGTTCGCTCAAACCAGCAGCCATGCAGCCGGCAATAAACTGGTCGTTGCACTTATTGCCATATTCTACATAATACCCAAAACCAAGTCCTCCGGCTAAGCCGATAACTATCAGAGAAAATAATAAAAGCAATATGTAGCCAATGTATTTACCAATTCTTTTTAACATATTCAGACTCCCAAAATCAAAGTATCACATTATATACAACACGGTGCAAAAGGCAATTATCAGTCCCAATATCCATAGTTCAGCGCGGGACTTTAGATAATTAGTACCAACGGCAGCTACCAAAATAGGTGCGAAAAATAACAACGTTCCTAGAAATGAATTGCCAAACAAGGCTAGGTTAATAGCTCCGAATTCTGTTGCCGTTAAAGCTAACAAATAGCCCCAATATAGTACAAACCACACACAAACTTCCGCAATCCGCCAGCGAATAGCCGGATTAAAACCGACAATCTGTCTGCGGACATAATCAAACAGTAAGTATAATGCCAAAAAGTAAATATAACCGAACAAAAATTCGGCGGTATAAGCACATGGCCGCCCATCCCAAAGCCATTGATAAATTTGTCCGTCAGTCCATGATTCATAATCGCATATTGAGCCTTGGCTGTTATCGTATAAACCTACTTCCTGAACTTTAGTCATCAGCCAAGAGATAAGCATAAACCATACGATATAACCTGCCGTTTTCCATGTTATAGAATTAAAGATATTTTTTGCATTAAACACTTTGTTCTTCCTTTTTTATAGTTTAATACACTCTGTCTTTGCAAGATTCTTCGCTGTTTCCTTGAGCCATACATTCTTGAATAATTTTGTTATTTTGCTCAAGGTTACTGTAATAATTCCAATAGTAAAAAGCCATTGCAATCAAAAATGCAATACCGACAAACGCAATTATCCATATAAGCAAGCTAACAGAATCGGTTAATATATTTTTTAATAAGTTCATGGCATTTCTCATTTGGTAGCTATTTAGTTATATATCCGTTGCTTGTATAATTTAATAAATACATATTAGCCTGATAACAGCCGATTTGTCAATCAACTTCTTTTAGCGCATTGACTTTATTTTGCTCTGGTTGTACTTATTTAAAGGTTTTGTTTGACGAGCGGAAAGGACACCGCCAGACAAATTATCAGATGTATGGTTGTTGATACTCTGATTATTTGGATCGGATGAGGAATTGTTCAACCTCCAAGCAGAGCCTCTTTTTACAAAACTAACTAATATCGCCAGAGCAAAAAGCGGGCAGAAAAGCTGCAAGCTGCTAATGAATGAGGCTAATAAAACCGTAAAATCAGACCATTTGTAAGCAAGGCATAACCAATAAGTTAAAAAGCACACTCCGATTTCTGCCAATCGCCATAGCATTGAGGGATTTTTATTTAGAATTTTACAACGTATATAATC
>CAVGVF010000096.1:0-3835 GCA_963632615.1 uncultured Eubacteriales bacterium | reverse complement strand
GCGCGCCGAAAGACTGCAGCGGATATACATATACAACATTATCCGACTACTCAGATACAAACTCGTTTGAGAAGTGCGATAATGGCTGCGGCACCACAACCTACCGCTGCGCTACCGGCTACACCTACAGCAACGGCAAGTGTACAAAACCTGAAGATTGCTCTAAATATCAGAAATCTCCATGGGTCGTTAATGGTCAGGACAATGTTGCTAAATGCCAAAAACTTGGTTTTGATGTTCCTTGCGGTGCTAAGGCTACTTGTGGGGGAGTAGAATACATTGAATGCAGAACTACATCAGAATGTGGAGTTGGTCCCGATGGATGTCATCGTGTAACCAGCGGTAAAATTACAAATGGTTCTGAATTATATGCCTATACAATGGAACCTCATGCAAATTCAGGCGGATGTCCTGTTTCTGTAGGTAAATTTACTGTAAGCTGTGAAATATATACAACAGGTAAGTGGGTATCAGGTAACTATGTAACCGGATCTGATTCCAGTCCAACAATGATTATTACTTTGAATGGAAATAAAAGCTATGGTTCAAGAGCTAGTGGAGGTTATACAAATAGTATATTCTCATGCACCGGCTGCGGAATGCTATCTCAAGATATTACCTGTACTTGGAAGTACAAAGGTCAATATGGTGGAGATACAGGATTTTCAGTAGCAAACCCAGGATACTCCTATGAAGACGAAGGATTTTATGGAAGAAAGTAACTAGTACTGTGAAAAACGTAAAAGGCGGGGTGGATTTATCCCCGCCTTTTCGTATCAATCAAAATATAAAACCTCGCCCCGTGCGGGAGAGGTCGAGGCGTTAGCCTCGGGTGAGGGGTACTTAAAGAGCGTGCAACAAATACTAAACACTCGTTTCCAACACCTCAACAAAAACCCTGACTTGTCATCCTTTGCTTTGAGCGCTAGCTCATTCGCAGAGGATCCAGGATGGTACATCCGCTTAAAAAACTGGTAAAAAACACTATGCTCACAACCCCAGCACAGTCATTGCCGGACGTGTTCCGGCAATCTTGGCTGAACCGGTACTTATGCAATAATAAGGCAAATTTATTGACTTGGTTAGTCACCCGCTGTACTAAGATTACCGGAATAAATCCGGTAATGACGGTAAAAAAGCTAGAGACAATACTGTTTGCTGCATTTAAAAATATTGCCATTATATTCCTGGATTCTCCGGACAGTTCACTTCGTTCACGCCGAAGAATGACGTTGAAAGTGGTGGTGTTAAAGAACTTGCAGCAAACATTAAGCCGGCGTCCCCAGCACATCAACAAACCCCCAGACTCGTCATCCTTTGCTTTGAGCGTTAGCTCATTCGCAGAGGATCCAGGATGGTACATCCGCTTAAAGAATTGGCAACAAATATTAAGCCAGCGTCCCCAGCACCCGTCATTGCCGGACTAGTTCCGGCAATCTTGGCCGAACCGGTATTTATGCAATAATAAGGCAAATTTATTGACTAAGTAAGAGACTTGTTGCACCAAGATTACCGGAATAAATCCGGTAATGACGGAGAATAGACGAGAGGCCATACTGTCTGCTACATTCAATAATATTGCCTTTTTATTCCTGGATTCTCGCGGTAGTTCGCTAAAGCTCACACGCAAGAATGACCTTCAAGAGTATGTTGATAGTCCATTTTCCCCCAACCAACACCCAGCCGAATAAAGACGCCTGTATACTGCTTTTTACAGCAAAAAGGCGAAGGATAAAACCTTCGCCTTTGTCTTATTAAAACTCCTTTCGTTGTTATAAACCAGAAATATTAGCCGTACATCCACTAGCTGTCGTTTTGCACATAATAGATGAAATATACGGATATTTGCCTGATTTACAATAGTAGCCGGTACTTGCAGTATTTAGGTTCAATGTTATATTATTTGTTCCTAAAGTATACTGCCATTGTTTTATTCCTACTTCCCTGTTTGTAGCTCTCAGGTCACTAAATGTATCCGGGCAGTACAGCAATGCCGAACAGTTTGATATAATGCCGCTTAGTTCAACACTTTGAGTAACATTCGCCGTTACCTTACATGTTAAATATGCTGTATATGTGGTTGACTGTTGTGCAGGAGCTTTCAAACCTGTACAAGTTGCATTCATAACACACTGATTACTATCGCTGCTAGATTTGTAACAGGTTAATCCGCCAAACGATTTGCTTGTTCCGGAAGTTCCGGAGTTCTTACATTTAGCGCAAATCGCTGTTGAACCGTTACAATTTCCAGACACATAATCAAAGTAGTCCGAGTCAGGAGTTCCGCTGGTACCGGAAACATTTGTATAACCAGACTTACACTTTGGTTTGCCGCAAGCTATTCCGCCTTGAGGATATTCATCTCCGTAGTCTAAGAAATAGTAAATGCTATAATTGTCATAGTCTGTGTCAAATCCGCTCGGAATTGTCTCGCAATATCCTGTGGCACAGCTTACTTTATAACATCTGCCTACTTGTTCATACTTAAACATAGCACCGCTTGGTTTGTTTTTATATGCACCTGTAGGACATTTAGCCTCCACGCACTTGCCGTTGCTGTAGGTGTAGCCGGTAGCGCAGCGGTAGGTTGTGGTGCCGCAGCCATTATCGCACTTCTCAAACGAGTTTGTATCTGAGTAGTCGGATAATGTTGTATATGTATATCCGCTGCAGTCTTTCGGCGCGCATTCATACTGACATTGACCACATTTATCTTCACCGGATTGGCCGTTAAAGGTTACACCGGTTATATTTTTGCCGCTGATAGCTTCGCAGTTAGCGGTTGTCTGATACTTGGTGTCATAACCAGATGGGCAAGCCTTTGGTGTCGGTTTACAAGTACCGCAAACTTCATCGCCGGCATACGTTGATGAAGCCTCATATTTTACATCATAGCCTGCTTTATCAGCACAATCAGCCGCAGTTTTGCCTTTGTCATAACCGCTAGGGCAAGTTTTTGCCTTACAAGTATAACAATTTACTTTTTTCAAAACTTTCGGACCTTCCAAGTCATAGCCGGCGCTTCCGGTAGTTTTGCAATCGCTTTGGCTAGAAATGTTGTTGACGCAGCTAGGCTGTTTGCAGGTCAGGCCGCAGCCTTGGTAAGAAGCTTCTTTGAACACCGTGGTGTCATAGCTGCCAAGGTCGGCGTAATAGCCGGCGCTTTCGTTACAGCCAATGCGGTAGCAAACTGAAACGCTTGTTACTGTTTTTGGTCCAAGTCTGCCAACCTGAGCGCCCTCTGCAAACGCACCGCCGCCGCATTCGCTCGCCTGTTTAGCGTAGCCTTTGGCATTGTTGCAGGTTTCCGGCCACCAGCAGCCCTCTTTATCTTGTTTGCAAGAGCCTACCCACTCGCCAATCTGTTTGCACTTGGCTTCTGTGCCGTAGTCACATTCTTGCGTATTGTAGCAATCGCCGTCAGAACCTTTAACACCCTCAACTTTATGGCACATATACCCTTCCGGACATACTGTCACATAATCGCTGTTGATTTCCTTACAAGTCTTCAAACGGCAGGTCGTGCCATTCTCAACAATGTAATTTTCTTTTACATTCTGAGTGCAGTTCCATTTGTTTTCATAATGAGAGCCGGTTTTGGTGCATTGCGTGCAGCTGAAGCAGTTTTCGTCAAGCTTGTTTTCTTGATTATAGCTGCTGTCGCACGGATCCGCCTCGCAGGTTACGCACTGGCCGTCGCTGCCGGCATCTTCTGTTTTGTGAGTGATTTCACTGCTTGAACAAGAAGTGCGGTAGCTGTCGTTAATCTGCTCGCAGGTCTGGTCGCCGCAAGAGTAGCACGGACCGTCGCTGGCTTCTACATTATCTACCGGAT
>CAVGVF010000095.1:0-3865 GCA_963632615.1 uncultured Eubacteriales bacterium | reverse complement strand
GTCCCCAGCACCCGTCATTGCCGGATTTATTCCGGCAATCTTGGCTGAACCGGTATTTATGCAATAATAAGGCAAATTTATTGACTAGGTTAGTTACCCGCTGCCACAAGATCACCGGAACACGTCCGGTGATGACGATTAAGAAGCGAGAAACAATAATGTTTGTTTCTTTTGATAATAAGGATTTTATATTCCTGGATGCTCGCGGTAGTTCGCTCTGCTCACACGCAAGCATGACGTTGAGAGCGGAGAAGGACAAACGAGAAACCAACCAATTTTTCAAATTATTAAATATCATTTCAACTTCCTATCATCTTAAATTTATAACAAAAAAGCCCCCGAAAAAAGGTGGCTGGAAGTTGGAAACCATTATACGAGGAATGGTGTAGCATATTAGCTTATAGCACATTTTGCTACCTTCCAGCTTTTGGCTAGAAGGTATGCTTAATTAACGTCTAAACCTTAAAGACGCCCGTATAAGGGGTTTCCACACCCCGGACAGGTTATTTGCCTGCCTGTTTTTAATTTAGCTTGTATAATGGAAAATGTAAAGATAAATTTGTGAGAAAGAATTGACATCGCCGGCAGGTTGGTTATATTCAAACATTATAAGGAGCTTAAAATGAAAAAATTGATGTTATGGTCTTTGTGCAGTTTAGTCATTTTTGCCTATTCAGCCGCCGCTAAAGAAAAAATATTGACGGCCGATGATATAAATTGCAGTGCGGATGGAAGCTATTGCGAAAATGCCGCCGGGCGTCCGCTGACCGGTAAAGTTTCGCGCTATAACGGCGAAAATAAGGTGCTGCAAAACTATAAAACCGGCTTGCTGAGCGGTTTGACAACGGTTTGGAATAATGAGGGCAAAGTAGTCAGCAAAACTTATTATAAATACGGGCAGAAAAATGGTATTGAACGGTTTTATTATGATAACCGTACTATTAAATCTGCTGTGGAATATAAGGACGGAAAATTGCATGGACGTGTTGACTATTACACCGAAAAAGGCAAATTAAAAGGACGTTTGACTTATAAAGACGGAGCGTTGGAAAAAGGCTATTGCCTGGTAAACGGAAAAAAGCAAAATGTTTCTGATATCGGCGCTGCGGATTTGATTTCTTGCGGGGACTGATGAAAACAGGATTGGTTTTAGAAGGCGGAGCGCAAAGAGCCATATATTCCGCCGGAGTACTGGACGTTTTTATGGAAAACGGCATAACTTTTGACGGGGTTGTCGGCGTTTCCGCCGGAGCTATTCACGGCTGCTCGTATGTGGCCGGACAGCGCCGCCGCAGTATTGACTACACACTGGCCTACGCCGGAAATAAAAATTACATGAGCTGGTATTCGTTTTTTACGACCGGAAATATTGTTAACGAAGAATTTTGTTACCACACTTTGCCGGAAAAACTTTTTCCGTTTGACCATAAGAGTTTTGAAGCCGGCAGTATGGATTTTTATGCGGTTTGCAGCAATTTGGAAACAGGACAGGCGGAATATATTAAGTGCAAAAAGATGGATGAAACCGGCTTGGCGTATGTGCGCGCATCGGCGTCTATGCCGTTTGTTTCGCGGATTTCCGAAATTAAAGGGAAAAAGTATTTGGACGGCGGAATCTGCGACAGCATTCCATTGACAGCTTTTCAAAATATGGGCTATGAACGCTGCGTGGTGGTGCAGACCCGAGCTGCCGGATATCAGAAAAAGCCTAACAAACTCGGCTGGCTGGCGCCGCTGGTGTATCACAAATATCCAAAATTTGCCGCGGCGATAAAAAATCGGCACATTATGTATAATAACGAGCTGAAACAAATAGAACAGGCGCAGCAAAACGGTACGGCGTTTGTTATCCGCCCGAGTAAAAACGTCAAAATTCATCACATGGAAAATAATAAACAAGTGCTGCAAACTGTCTATGACTTTGGCCGCAGCGATGCTTTGGCTTTGCTGCCGCAGTTGCAGAAATTTTTGAAAGAGGCAAAAAAATAATGCAGAATTTTACCTATCACACTCACAATCGCGAACAGAATTTTGACGGACACCAAAGCGCCGAAACAATGATTGCCGCCGCCGAAGAAAAAGGCTTTGCGGAAATCGGGGTTTCCAACCACTTGATATGTCATAAGAACCTGCAGATAGAAAACGGCAGGCAGCCGATGTTTTTTCAGGATTTTCAAAGCGGCGAGGAGTGCTATAAAAAGCATATTGAGCTGATACGGCAAGCAGCGGAAAAGCATAATATAAAAGTGCGTGTCGGGTTTGAGGTGGATTTTTTTCCATCGGCATATTGGCGTGATAATTTTGAAAAAATGCTCAAGCATTTAGATGTTGATTATCTTATCGGTTCAACGCATTTTATCCGTTCGGCAGATGAGAGCTTTTTGTGCAACATCTATCACATGAAGTATCATCCGGATTTGCCGCAGCGGCCGGAGTTTAAGGAATATCTGCGTAATTATTGGCGCAACATTGTCGCAGCGATTGAAAGCGGCTATTTTACTTTTATCGCCCATATTGACTATATTACGATTTTTAAATTGTGCGTTGAGCCGGAATGGGATGAGTATAAATGGCGGATTATTGAGGTACTGGAAAAGCATAAGCAGCCGTTTGAACTGAACACCAGCGGCTATAACCGCATAGATATGCAGCATCCGGCGACATGGATGCTGGAAGAATTGAGCAAACGCGGCGTTCCGGTTATTATCAGCGATGACGCGCACGATGTTGCTATGCTTGGACAGCACTTTGAACGTGCCGAAAAATTGCTTGCGGATATCGGTTACACCAACCGTTTTAATCCGTTCAATGTTAAATAAAGCTGCTTGTTTATTTTTCAGGCTCTAAGAATTCAGCAACAGCTTTTTGCACTGCTTCAAACAGGCGAGGAGTGGAGTGACCGCTGCCGGCGTTGATAATCAGTTTGGAATTAGGCAAAGCTTGGTGCAAATCCCAAGCTTGTTTGACCGGACAGCAGAAGTCCAAGCGGTTGTGGACAATCAGAGCCGGAATATGCTTTATTTTAGCGGCGTTTTGCAAAATTTGATTAGAACCTAGGAAGTATTTGTGAGCTTCAAAATAAAAGGCGATGCGCGCGGCTTGCAATTCGGCGTAATCCAGAGTTTCCGGCGTGCGGAATTTGGGCGCTAGACGTCCAAGCAAATATTCATAGCTGCCTAAATAGGTCAGTGCTTTCAGATTATCTTTGGGGTTTTTAGAAAACAGCAAGCGGCGGTAAACCGGATATATGTCGTTGCGATGAACTTTTTTGCGCATTTCCGCCCATAAATCCGGATAAAAACGCTCGCTTTCCGAACTAACCCACGCCGTGTCATAAGGACGGGCTAAAAACACGGAACTTATAATAATCTTAGATGTTTGCTGCGGATAAGCTTCGGCAAACAGCAGCGCTAAGGTGGAACCCCACGAGGCGCCGTGAACAATAACCGGCTGATTTATGCCCAGATATTCCAGCAGGCGGGTGGCATCGGATATGGCTGCCTCGGTGTTGTTATTGCGCAAAAAATCCTGCGCTTCGGATTTTCCACAGCCGCGCTGGTCAAATTGGATAAAGCGATATTGGCGGAGGCTGAATAATTTGGCGTATTTGGGGCGGGACGAACCTCCGGGGCCGCCGTGGAAAGACAGCACCGGTATGCCGGCCGGATTGCCGTATTGATAATAATGTATTTTGTGACCGTCTTTTTCCGGTAAAAAGCCTTCGCTATAAGGCTTGGGCATACGATTAAAAATGTTCCACCACATAGGCTCCTCCTAAATTTGTTTTTAGAATACAGTTTGATTGTGTGGGGTGCAAGCGGAAAAATAAAACTACAAACAAAGAATATATAAATAAGAATAATAT
>CAVGVF010000094.1:0-3981 GCA_963632615.1 uncultured Eubacteriales bacterium | reverse complement strand
GTATTATGGTGAATCCTACAAAAAATGTAAAGAAACTGAAAAACTACTGACATCTTGGGGGATAGATAAAGATTCCTATATGATACTTACAAGAGAGGATAATGCTTACACGACTTATAATAATGGCGCTAAAAGCATTAGTTCTTATTTTGATTCCGGAGCAAAAGAAATTGCTAATACAAATAGTAAAGTTGTATATGGAAGAAATAATGGCATTGTAGCTGCGTACTTTGATAACGATACCTATGTTATTTCTAAAGACGATAAACTCAAAGATAAACTCTATTATAAAGGTCAAGACGTAAATCTTGGAGTTATGATGTCTAATGGAGAACGTTTTTGTAATCCATACGGCATCAGAGATACTCGTAAAAATTCTGAATGGAAAAACATCGAACAAAAAGCTGAAGAAAACAATGCTAAATTACTTTCTCAGCGACAAGAAGCTGAGGCTAAACTTCAAGAAGCAGAAATAAAAACTCAAGAGTCTGAAGCTAAACCGCAGGAAACAGAGGTAAAAGCCCAAGAAGCTGATGCTAAAACTGCCGAGCTTAAAGAAACTTTGAAACAGCAGAAAGCTGAAACCAAAGCCGTGCAAAATGAAGCCGCAAACAACACTAAAACCCAAACTGCACCTACAGCGGTAAATGAAAACACTTCTGATTTGCATAATACTTTGAAAGAGCAAAAAGAAGCGGCGCTGCAAACCAAGAACGCTCAGGCGCAAACTCCGGCAGCCAACGGCGACTTGCACAATACCCTGAAAGCTCAAAAAGAAAACAGCAGCATAGGCAGCAAAGTTTCCGCCGTCAGCAACAGCATTGACAATACTTTGGAAAAAGCCGGAAAAGTTCTAAACGACAACGCCGCCGGCCGGACTATTAACAAAATTGACAGCTGGCGTCCTAAAAACAAAGTCGGCGCAAAAGTTGTCGGCGCGGCCGGAGTGGTGCCGACTGCCGCTATTGCCGCCACCGGTGTAACCGCCTACGAGCAATATAAAAGCGGCGATACAAAAGGCGCTGCCGCCACCATGGCTAAAGGCACCGTCCATGCCACAATTCAGGGTGCGGCAACGGCCGGCGGTATGAATCTGGCGGCAAAAGGCTTGTCCAAAGGCACGGAAAAAATCGTAACCAAAGTTGCGGAACATAATTTGGCGAAAAAAGCCGCACAAAAAACCGCCGTCAAAACCGCCGAAAAGGCAGCAACTAAGGCCGCAGTAAAAGCCGGTGCTAAAGCAGCCGGTAAAGCGGCCGGCAAGGCTGTTTTGAAGAAAATTCCGCTGGTTAGTCTGGGTGCCGGTTTATACTTTGCTTACGAACGCGCTAAAAAAGGCGAATGGGGCAAAGCCGCCGGCGAGGTATGTTCCGGTGCGGCCGGCTGTGTTCCGGGTGTTGGAACTCTTGTCAGCACAGGCATTGACTGCGGTCTGGCGGTGGCGGACACCAAACAAGCCGTAGATGAAACCAAAAAGCAGCAGGCTCAACAGCAGCAGAAACAAACTCAAAAATCTCCGGAGCAAATCAAGCAGGAACAAAAGAAAAAAGCCGAAATGGCCAAACGCGCCAAAGAGCTGCGCAGCACTAAACCGGGACAAAGCCAAAATAAACCGGCTCCGGCGAAAAAGCAGCAGCAAAAACCGGTTGAAAAAGGTGTCTGGGATAAGTTTACGGATTTGTTCTCAAGATAAAATTATAGGGCAGAAATTCTCTGCCCGTTTTTATTATTCCGCTTCTACCTCATGGTCGTCAATGGAATAGCCGGTGGCGCGGATGGTGCGGATATAGTCGGCGCCGAACTCGTTTAAGGCTTTGCGCAGGCGGCGGATATGCACATCTACCGTGCGCATTTCCACATATACGCTGTTGCCCCAAACCTCTTTCAGCAAATCTTCACGCGAAAAAACCTGACGCGGATTGGCTATCAGCAGCTTCAAAATCCGGAACTCGGTCGGCCCCAGACGCACATAGTTTTCGCCGCGGAAAACCTTTTTTTCTACCGCGTCCAAACGAATATCCTTAAAAGTGTATTCTTTTTTTATCGGCTGGCTGGTGGTGCTGACGCGGCGCAGATTGGTCTTTATGCGCGCCAGCAGCTCCGGCACCGAAAACGGTTTAGTCACATAGTCGTCCGCGCCGGCCGAAAGCCCGATAACCTTGTCTTCTTCCTGACTTTTGGCAGTCAGCATAATAATCGGAATATTTTTCAGCTCCGGATTATTGCGGATAATTTTGCACAGCTCCAGCCCCGACATTTCCGGCAGCATCCAGTCCAGCAGAATCAGCGACGGCAGATATTTTTCAACCGCGGCGACCACCCGATTGCCGTGCGATACGGTAATTGTTTCATAGCCGTTTTTTTCTAAGTTATATTTCAGCAGCAGCGCTATTGCCTGCTCGTCTTCCACAATCATAATCGTAGCCATTATTTTTCTCCCAAACTATGCAGCTGTCTGATGACTTCCGCCGGATTATCATTCTTAAACACAGCGCTGCCGGCAACCAGAATTTTTGCCCCCTGCTCTACGCAAAGCTTGGCGGTTTCCGGATTTATGCCGCCGTCAACTTCAACGGTTATACCGCGCCCCGCCGCCATTTTAGACGCCTCGGCGATTTTCGGCAGCATATCTGCCATAAATTTTTGCCCGCCGAACCCCGGCTCCACCGTCATAATTAAAATATTGTCAATTTCCGCCAGATACGGCTGCAAAACATCTGCCGGCGTTTTGGGCTTGAGCGATACTCCGGCCTTTAAGCCCGCGGCCTTGATTTGCGCCAGCACCGCGTGCAAATCGGAACACGCCTCATAATGCACGGTAATCAAATCGGCGCCGCTAGGCAAAAACTGCGGCAGAAAATTGCTTGGCTCCTGCACCATTAAATGCACGTCAAAAAACAGCTTGCTGACCGGACGCAGCTGCTTGACGACATCGGCGCCAAAGCTTAAATTAGGCACAAAATGCCCGTCCATAATGTCTAAATGCAGCCAATCCGCGCCGGCTTGTTCAACCTTTTGCACCTCGTCTGCCAAACATCTGAAATTTGCCGCCAACAGGCTGGGAGCCGCCAAAACCATAATATTTTCTCCTTTTACATAGCTTTAAGTTTAGACGCAAAATATTAAATAGTCGTAAACGTTGATTCTGTTTGCTTAGTGATTATGTATGTTCTGATGCAATATTTTAGGAGATATAAAATGGGTGAAATGGCTAAAAAAATTATTAAAATGGACTTGGACGAACTGCTGAAAGTTCTGAATGAAGCGTATGCCGAAGAGTGGCTGGCTTACTACCAATATTGGCTCGGCGCTAAGCTGGCCTATGGTCCGGAACGTCCGAGCGTGGTAAAAGAATTTGAGGAGCACGCCGGAGAAGAGCTGAAACACGCCGACTGGCTGGCTAATCGTATTTTACAGCTGGGCGGCACTCCGGCGCTCAGTCCGGAAGACTGGGGACGCTTGGCGCGCTGCCGCTATATGCCGCCGAAAGTTACGGATGTGCAGACGCTGGTTAAAGAAAATCTGGCTTCGGAGCGCTGCGCGGTTGAGCGTTATCAGCGCCTTTGCGAGATGACAGAGGGCAAGGATTTTGAAACTTTCCGCATTTCCCGTAAAATTCTCAAAGAAGAACTGGAGCATGAGCAGGAAATGGAAGATTTTGAAGCAGATTTCAAAAACTAAAAATTAACTTGATACAAAAGAAACCCCGCAAGTAAAATCCGCGGGGCTTTTTTATTTTGGTATTTCTTATAATACCCCTCACCCGAGGCGAATGCCTCAACCTCTCCCGCACGGAGCGAGGGTTATTCGGCGTTGCTTTCGCAACAAGGTTATTGATTCTCAGGACTGGCACATCCTGTAGGGTGTGCCGCCCAAGAATGACTATAGAGTAATGGCAAGGGTTTAGAATTTTTATACACTCTGTAAAGCAATGCGGATAATGGTACAGATAAAGGCAACTCTAGTTCTGAAGAAAATCCT
>CAVGVF010000093.1:0-4146 GCA_963632615.1 uncultured Eubacteriales bacterium | reverse complement strand
TTAAAACCTCGCCCCCTGCGGGAGAGGTCGGCACGTTAGTGTCGGGTGAGGGGTACTTAAAAAACTTGCAACAAACACTAAGCCAACGTCCCCAGCACCCGTCATTGCCGGATGCGTTCCGGCAATCTTGGCTAAACATACTCCTTTTGAATAATATGGCTGATTTATTGACTTGATTAGTCACTTGCTGCACCAAGATTACCGGAACAAGTCCGGTAATGACGGAGAACAGACGAGATATAGTGCTGTTTCCTACTTTTAATAATATTGCTATTATATTCTTGGATTCTCCGGACAGTTCACTTCGTTCACGCCGAAGAATGACGCTGAGAGCAGAGGCGTTCAAGACGCTGCGACAAACACTAAGTAAGCGTTCCCAGCACCCGTCATTGCCGGATGCGTTCCGGCAATCTTGGCTAAACATACTCCTTTTGAATAATATGGCTGATTTATTGACTTGATTAGTCACTTGCTGCACCAAGATTACCGGAACAAGTCCGGTAATGACGGAGAACAGACGAGATATAGTGCTGTTTCCTACTTTTAATAATATTGCTATTATATTCTTGGATTCTCCGGACAGTTCACTTCGTTCACGCCGAAGAATGACGCTGAGAGCAGAGGCGTTCAAGACGCTGCGACAAACACTAAGTAAGCGTTCCCAGCACCCGTCATTGCCGGATGCGTTCCGGCAATCTTGGCTAAACATACTCCTTTTGAATAATATGGCTGATTTATTGACTTGATTAGTCACTTGCTGCACCAAGATTACCGGAACAAGTCCGGTAATGACGGAGAACAGACGAGAGACAATACTGTCTGTTAAACAATTTTTCAAATTCTTAAATATCATTTCAACTTCCTATCATTTTGAAATTACAACAAAAAAGCTGCTGATGAAGCAGCTGGAAGTTGGTAACTAATTTTCACGAAATAGTGTAGCATATTAGCTAACAATAGCACATTTTGCTACCTTCCAGCTCTTAGCTAGAAGGTATGCTGATTTAACGTCTAAACATACAGACGCGTGAAAATGAGGCTACCACACCCCAGACAGACTATCGCCTATCCGCTGAATATTTTAACGGAATAATGTCGGAATGTAAAGATGTTTTTATAATTAAAGAAAATCCGGCTAATCAACAAGTTCAGAATTAGTAAAATATTTAAGCTTTATACCTTCAGGATAATGTTTTTTTAGTCTGTTCAGCCACTCGTCAAATTCCGGCGGAATGTCTTGTTCTGTTTTATCGGGTAAAGCATAGATTACAATATAGTTTTGCTTTTTATCGTCATTGTCTATATGTATAAACGCCAGCCATATTTCGTTTTGATTGATGTAAAACGCAGATTCCATGATGGTATATAAGCCTGCCAAACCATATTCATGATAATGACAGTTGTAGCATTCATTATCGTCTATTGCAATCTGTGAAAAGCTGTTTATCCAAGTATTATAGTCATCAGCAGGCATATTTTTTATAAAGAAATCTGTCAGCAATGAAAAATCTGTCGGGTAATACAGTGCATCGTCCGCGAGCTCTCCCATATAGTCATAAAGATTGACGATTTTGCCGGTTTTTTGCACATAACCTGATTTTATGGAATTTATATAAAAATCCCACAGACACTCTGTATTTTTGCCGCAAGCGTTTCTTTTATTATACCATTGCTCAGTTTGCTGTGCGGGATAATCTTTTGCCATTTCTTTATTAGCGGCAGCCAAATCTCGTGAGGCGCAGATTGTTTTTTCCGCGGTATTAAGATTTTTAGCCCAGCAGTCAAAGCCGGTATCATACCTCAGGGGATTGTTTTCATTTTCGTAATTTCCGGTAAAATATCCCTGCATGCCGCAATACATGTTTGTTGCTGTATTGGCGTCAATGGTTATAATGTTTTTATCAATATCAAGTTCAAAAGTTACAATAGCTTCATTATTTGTATCTTCAGTATATGGATTTTTTTCTTTGTATTCGCCATGAGTATTTTTTATTTTCAGCTTGCCCTCAATGGAGCAGGTATGTGCTCCGTTAAAAGTCCCTATGCTGAAATTACACAGATTGCTACGGCAATCGGTTATTTCTAAGCTGCCGCCGGAACCTTGGGAATATCTGTTATAAAGCCAAACTCCTTCCCACGCTGAATTTGTAACTTTACCGGCGCAGCATTCGGAAATAACAGCCAAAAACGATACTAAAATAACAATTAGACTTTTCATCCTAAACCTCTGTTGCCAGTATAATATTATTTGGCTAAAATACAATAAAATTCTAATGGTGTTGGCAATTATGTGTAAAAAAACATTATAAATGTTTATGTAATTAGTATCTTTCTTCCAACATTTTGATTTTGCATATTTTATAAAATTATCTTTACTTCTGCATTATATTTAGTTAAAATTGTAATTGGATAGGCGATAGTCTGTCTGGGGTGTGGAAACCTCTTTTGTACACGTCTGATATTTGGACGTTAAATTGTTATACCTTCTGGCGAAAGCTGGAAGGTAGCAAAATGTGTTATATTCGCAATAACTAATATGCTACACTATCTTGTACAAAGTAGTTTCCAACTTCCAGCCATCTTGCCGATGGCTTTTTTGTTACATGAAAAAATAATGAAAGGAAGTTGAAATAATGTTAAAAAATTTAGAAAATTGTAAAATCTCTCGTTTATTCTCCTCTGCTCTCAACGTTATTCTTCGGCGTGAACGAAGTGAACTGTCCGGAGAATACAGGAATGTAATATCCTTATTATTAAAAGAAACAAACAATATAGCTTATCGTTTTTTTACACCAGTCATCCTAGGCCTTGTCCCGAAGATCTTGGCGCAACAAGTAACTAACCTAGTCAATAAATTTGCCTTATTATTTAAAAGGAGTATGTTGAGCCAAGATTGCCGGAACGCATCCGGCAATGACGGGTGCTGGGGACGTGAGTTTAATACTCTTTCCCAGTGTGGTAGAAGTATGATTGAAATGTTAGGTGTGTTGGCCATAATAGCCGTGCTGTCGGTCGGCGGAATTGCCGGATATTCTAAAGCTATGGAAAAGTGGAAAATAAATAAAATGGCGGAAGAATACAGCTATCTTATACATGGTCTATTGGAACATCTGACCGAATTTCAAAATTTACCTGATTACACAGGACTGATAGATACTGGTCTTGCCATGGGAATTATTCCTGATAATTGGAAAAGAGTTGATAATTTACATGTAAACGATGCCTTTGGCAATAAGATAAAACCCTATGTTCGCGATAACAAATTAGTTATTGATTTTTACTTTGGCGGACATAATAGTGAGGCAAATACTCAGGGATTTTATAAAAAGGCTTGCAAAGTTTTAATGCGCGATATGGCTGCTCCGCTGCATTATTCTGTTAATAATGTTTGGATATTTTTTGGAAGTAGTAGTCAAAGCAAAATTTTCTTTGGCGATAGCGTATGTAAAGAAAACTGTTTGCGCGATATTTCTCTAAAAGATATCAATGATGCCTGCAATCTTTGTGACAGTAGGATGTGTGGTCTTATTATGGAATTCTAATTGCATAAAATAGTTTATAAAATATTGTATAACACTCTATATTGAGCAAGATTATATTGCGAATCTATATTATTGGTTGGTAACGTAGCCTGAAATAATATCAATAGAAAGTGGTTAAAAGACATAACTCTGCAGCAAATGAAAGATGCGTGTTCCGCTTGTTCTGCCGGCAATGAACTTTGCACCTTAACTTTGGAATTTTGATTATATTATTTATAGCAAATCGGCAGGTTTTCTACCTGCCGCTTGCATAGATAGGTCTTTGGTGTATCACCCTAAATTGCCGTAAAAATGTGTTTTATAACGCAAAAAGCCCTTGAATATCAAGGGGTTATCTTTGCGATAGCAGAACTCGTCGTGTAATACACGGACTAAGCATCACGCAATTAATTTTAGTATAATATACAAAGGTTACATTTTTATGTTGAATATTATTGATAAAAATTTATAATGTTTTTAAATTTAATCAATTGATATTTCGGTGCAAAATGAAAAATACTAAAATTGGAACTCTTAATATTACAATACAACCTCACAATGAAGATAGATATATTCAATTGTTTGAAGAAGTTTTTAAACATAGAATTATTGAAAAATATTATGG
>CAVGVF010000092.1:0-4313 GCA_963632615.1 uncultured Eubacteriales bacterium | reverse complement strand
CATAAAATTCCTGGATTCTCCGGACAGTTCACTTCGTTCACGCCGAAGAATGACGTTGAGAGTAGAGGCGTTAAAGACGCTGCAACAAACACTAAGCCAACGTCTCCAGCACCCGTCATTGCCGGACGCGTTCCGGCAATCTTGGTAGAACCGGTACTTATGCAATAATATAGCAAATTCGTTGACTAGGTTAGTCACTCGCTGCAACAAGATTCACGGGACAAGCCCGTGAATGACAGTAGGAACGAAAGAAAATACTGTTTGCCACATCGAATGATATTGCCATAAAATTCCTGGATCCTCGAGGCAGTTCACTTCGTTCACGCCGAAGAATGACATTCAAGAGTATGTTTGTAGTTTATACCCCACAAAAAAACACCCTCAACCTAAAAGTCGAAGGTGTTTTTTATAGCCGCACTTTTAACGAAGATACTTGTCATACCTCTTGTCATAAAATATTGAATTTTTATTCCACCTGCGAGAATAGCAAGCAGGAATGCGAAACCAATGATATTTAAGATATAAGTCCAAGAGCGGTTTGTAATGCACAGTCAAAACCATGGTTAGCTGCGCATCTGCGGAAAATTTGTAGCGCTCAATATACTCCTTAAACAAATCTCTGCGTTTATGCGTATAAATATATTCCAGAAATTTGTCTTCGGCTAAAGGATGTGTAACTGTTACAATTTCAACACACCAGCCCCTTTCTACATGTTTGTCATAAGTCCAATCGCTGGTATCGTCATAGAACGGAGCATGGGAATAGCAATTTTTCAATAAGTTAATAAACTCGTTTTGAAAAATTTCTTCATCCTCAATCATAACATCCTTATCCAGATAGTCATAAGAACGCAGCAAAGCTGTCAGCTCGGGCTTTTTGATAAGCAGATAATTTACAAAATCGCCGCGGGTTAAATCAAATAACACCGTCACAGCCCGTCCGCATAAAGGTTGATGCTGTACATAAGCGCTAATCAGTTCCACATTATGTGTCTGCACCAAAGCCATCTGCAAATCCATCTCCAATTTATAATGGGTGCAATAGGCCGCAAACACTTTATGCAAGCGCTGTTCAATCATAAATCTTTCGGCTTTGTCAGAATCGGCATAATGAAAGTCATACGTTTTCATATAACCGATTAAGCCGCTGCAAACTTCATCCGAAATATCGGCTACCAGCAAATATTTAAGCAATTCTTCTTCGCTGAGCTTCTCTGTCGGAAATAATAACTTGGAAATCATACTAATAAAATTAAATAATAAATAACTATGTATCATAGTATAGCGATTTATGTCTAAAAATCAAGCGTTTTATACAAAAAAAACTCCCAATCCTGCGACTGAGAGTTTTTTTAAGCTTTAAGTAAAAGTTAAATTACTTCAATTCAACTTTAGCGCCAGCGGCTTCCAATTTAGCTTTGATAGCTTCAGCTTCTTCTTTAGGAGCGCCTTCTTTAACAGTTTTAGGAGCGCCGTCTACCAAATCTTTAGCTTCTTTCAAGCCCAAGTTTGTAATAGCGCGGATTTCCTTAATAACGTTAATTTTGTTAGCGCCTGCTTCAGCCAGAATTACATCGAATTCTGTCTTTTCTTCAGCAGCGGCAGCGCCTGCACCAGCAGCACCGGCAACAGCAACGGCTGCAGCAGCGGAAACGCCCCATTTTTCTTCTAACATTTTTGACAAGTCAGCAGCTTCCATAACTGTCAGAGCTGATAATTCATCTACTAATTTGGCCAAATCTGCCATTTTTTTTCTCCAAATAAATTAAATTAAAATTTTCTAATTAAAAACCTTTTACATAACTAAGCTTTTTTGTTTTAGGCTGAGTGCTGCGCCGCTGATTTTGAGCGAAGTGTACAACTTAGTACATAAGCGATAAATCAGCAAGCATGACTCGCATAAAACGGAAAAGAAACTTAGGCGGCTTCTTTCTCGCTGTAAGCCTTTGTAACTCTTGCCAACTGGGCAGCAGGAGCTTGCAACAGACCAATCAATTTTGCACGCAATTCGTCCATAGAAGGAATTGCAGCCAATTCTTTGATTTCATCCAAAGTCAGAGCTTTGTCAGACAAAGCACCGCCGACGATAACCAATTTTTCATTATTTTTTGCAAATTCAACACAAGCTTTGCAAGCGGCAATCGGGTCATTAGCATAAGCCATGGCAACCGGACCTTTGAACAGGTCTGCCAAACCTTCAAATTTTGTGTCTTTTACAGCAAGACGAGCAATACGGTTTTTAGTAACTCTTAAAGAGGCGCCAGCATCGCGCACTTTGTTTCTCAATTCGTCAGCTTCAGCCACAGTCAAACCTAAATATTCGGTGATTACAACTGATTCTGCGTTAGAGAATACTTCATGCAACATGTTGAGCAACTCTGTTTTTTCTTCGCGGTTCACTTATTGTCTCCATACGAAATTGTTAAATCCAGACCCAAAGGTCCAAACCGTTACCAAACCCACAACATTCCGAAAAATTCAGAATACTGCGGAACCCAAATCTGTCCAGGAGAAAAATTTAATTCTAAAACTCACTCCCGTCTATGTCGGATATTTAAGGCCTCTCCGACACCGTCAGCTTTAGTTACAAGCAGAAAGCCTTCGGTATCGAGATGCCGCCCACAGTCTTGGACAGTTTCAAGAGCCTCCGCTCTTGAAGAGTGGGGCAGAAATAACTGCGCAGCAGCCTCTCTGCCCTAAACTGATTTGCCTTTTAACAAATTTTTTATCAAAAAGCAAGCATTTTTTAATAAATTATAATCAAGCAGATTATAATTCAGAAGCGTTTACCTTTACGCCGACACCCATTGTAGAGCTAATTGAAATTTTCTTCAAATATGTGCCCTTCAAGGTAGCAGGTTTAGCTTTAATGATTGTTTCGATGAACAATTTAGCGTTATCATAGATTTTGTCTTCAGAGAAAGACGCTTTAGCAACACCGGCGTGAACAATACCATTTTTTTCTACACGATATTGAACTTCGCCTGCCTTAGCGTTTTTAACAGCTGTGGCAACATCTGCGGTAACTGTACCCAATTTAGGGTTCGGCATCAAGCCTTTAGGACCCAAAACGCGGGCAACACGACCGGCCATACCCATCATATCAGGGGTGGCAATGCATCTATCAAAGTCGATTTTACCGGCCAAGATAGAATCTACCAAATTTTCAGCACCGATAATATCAGCGCCGGCTGCTTTAGCTTCATCAGCTTTTTCGCCTTGAGCGAACACAGCAACGCGTACGGTTTTACCATTGCCGTGCGGCAGCTGGCAAACACCGCGGATCATTTGGTCTGCGTGTTTCGGATCAACACCTAAATTGATTGCTAAATCAATGGTTTCATCAAATTTTGCTTTTGCATTTTCCTTAACGATTTTAATAGCTTCTTTAAGGCTGTACTCTTGATTTTTATCCAGAGTCTTATATGCATTTACTAATCTTTTTCCGCTCATCGACTTACTCCGTAACCTTAATACCCATAGAAATGGCTTGACCTTTAACCATATTCATAGCAGCTTCAACTGTAGGGCAGTTCAAGTCTGGCAATTTGGTGGTAGCAATTTCTTTTACCTGTTCCAAAGTAATTTGACCGGCAACAGTTTTGCCTGGTTCTTTAGAAGCGGACTGTACACCGGCAGCTTTCTTAATCAGATAAGAAACCGGAGGCAGTTTTGTGATGAATGTAAAGCTTTTATCCTCGTATGCGGTAATGATTACCGGCACAGGAACACCCGGTTCCATTTTTTGAGTTTTAGCGTTGAATGCTTTACAAAATTCCATAATATTCAGGCCTTTTTGACCCAAAGCTGGACCAACCGGCGGAGAAGGGTTAGCTTTTCCGGCAGGTATTTGCAGCTTGATAAGACCTAAAATTTTCTTTTTAGATTTAGCCATTATAATACCTCATTGTAGGTTAGTGGTAAAGACCAATGGCTGGTCTCCCACATTGTTAAACATAATCAGCTAAGGATACAGATATCCCTAACCGCTTGTTTTGTATATCACAATATTTGTAAAATGCAAGCATTTTTTACAGGCTTCATATTTAGGCTGCAGTTATGGCTGTCATGGTAAAAATTGCTGAAACATACTTATATATATTAGTGACAGCTTCACAGGCAATTTAATTTTAAACCGGCATTTTTTAACCGTGTCTGAGTGTAACCATTTTTAGACAAAAATTGGCGGATTTTATTATAAAAAGTGACAATTAAATCACTGAAATTAGCTTTTCTGATACAAGCAAAATTTCAAAAATCAGTCATTTTCAGCAAAATCAGCGAGGTGTGGAGTGGTGGCGGATATACATATA
>CAVGVF010000091.1:0-4458 GCA_963632615.1 uncultured Eubacteriales bacterium | reverse complement strand
TTTTACACCAGTCATCCTAGGCCTTGTGCCTAGGATCTTGTGGCAGCAAGTGACTTACTTAGTCAATAAATTTGCTGTATTATTCAAAAGGATTACGCTTAGCCAAGATTGCCGGAACGCATCCGGCAATGACGGTAAAAGACGCTTACTTAGAGCTTGTTGCAGCGTCTTTAAGTACTCCTCACCCGAGGCTAATGCCTCGACCTCTCCCGCAGGGGGCGAGGTTTTAAAACAATTTCTTCGTCCGCAATGTGCACCAGATGCGACGGGATTTTTAAGCGACGTGTACAAAAGAGGTACACGAGCGCGAAAATTCCTAGCAGATGGCGTACAGGGCGGACGAAGCATGATAGAAATGCTTGGCGTGCTGGCCATTATTGCTGTGCTGAGTGTGGGTGGTATTGCAGGTTATTCTAAGGCGATGGAAAAATATAAAATCAATAAATGGAAATCACAGATTGCAGATTTAATATTTTCAACAAAGGATGCTTATAAATCAGAAAAACAATTTGGCAAAGCAAATGAAAATATTCTTCCGGTTTTGAAACAAATCGGCGCCATTCCGCAAAATATGCTGGATGAAAATAATTATGACTTGTTCGGCAATCAAGTTTTTATGAATATACGAACAGATGGTCTTGCCGATGGAAGCACCCTGCAAAGATTTGCCATATATTTCAACACAAAACCTTCTGATTTTGCAGAACAAAATTGCCGTGAGCTATACTCTTTTCCGCTGTTGGATTCTGATGTGCATACTGTTGTAAATTGGGCAAACGGTTATAGAGTCTGCGGTAAATATGTTGAAGATGCGTATAAAAAAGTCCTGCCGTGCTATGAATATAATCTGCAAGAAGTTATCAGTAAATGCAAAATTTGCAAAACCCATAGCTGCACATTGATTCTGCTTTACATAAACCAATAAAAATCCTCATATTGCTATAAAAAACAGAGAATAGTCTATTTATCTGCTATTCTCTGTCTCTAAAAATATTTTTCAATAAAGCCGGTTTTTGACGCCTATTTCAATTTTTTTACAATTTTTTCGACTTCCGGCTTGCCCTTGTCATTAACAGCTTCGGCCGTAAAGTTATTGTCCTTGGCAAACTGAGTGGCTTCCAGCATAATATTTTCGCAAGTTTTCTTTTCCAAAATATCATTAACCACCAATTCATAGCGGAAGATATGTTTGCCGGAATCAAAGGCTTCGTAGGTGGAATCATCAATTCCCTGCCCGTATCTTACTACGCCTAAGCCCAAAAAGTAATTAACCATCGCCGATGCTGTTTCCGGCTTAGAAACCGACAAAGCTCCAACTGAAAAGGCCGCACAAAAATAATATTTCTGCACATCATTAAGCTGAGCAAATGCTTTTTCAAAATTAGCCGGCTCACCGCTGATATTCTGCCACAATTCACCGGACGGTTCTGTGCTCTGCGCTGTTTCGGCAGCCGTTTCATTTTGGCTTGAAGCTTCTGCAACCGCTGTGTTTTCTTCATTTTTTTTATTATCGCATGCGCTGACAAAAAAAGCCAGACAACCAAGCAATGCAATCAATTTTTTCATAGCTAATCTCCTCAAAATTGAGTTGATTATATTGCTAAAAATCTAACATATAGTTAATTTTAAAAGCAAAAACGCCGGCTTGCTGCCAGCGTTTTTTAATAGTTAAGTGTTAATCGTTCAAAATCAGCGAACCTGATTCAACTTTGACCAAGCCGGTGTAAAGAACCACCCTGAAACAATAGCGCTTCATAATAACGTTATAGTTAGCAAGCGGATCGCTGTCTTCCAGCTGAATACCGAAAGCCGTAACCGATGGTAACAACTCTGCCGGAATCTGCGACACAACTTCACGCACTGTCAGCAGCGGATTGTTATAGCCAAACTTTGTAGGCTCGCCCTTGCTGTAAACAGTGATTTCCTTCAGTTTCTGCACCGTATCCGCATCAACCTTTTCCAAGACGGCAGTTTTTGGAAATTCCTTGCACCAAACCAGAACATTGTCATTCAAACCAACATCTGACACTTTGCAGAGCACAGATTTTTTGAACGCGCTGTCCTCTTTGAACAAAAGCAAGCGAAGTCCGTTGCCGTCAAGCGACTGATAAGTTCTCTTAGAAGCAACATTGCCGATAAAAGCAATGTTCTTTGCCAAACTTGCAATTTCCTGCTCCGGCTTATCTTCTGCTTCAAGTACAACCTGATAAATGCCGATGTACTTTTCAACCAAAGAATTGTCCAGAGAATCATGATACAAGTTAAACAAACGATGCTTAAAGTTCTCTACCGCAGCCTGTAAATTTACACTATTCATAATAAAAATAATTAAGGGTTAATAATATCAAAACTGCATTGACTATAACCCCATTATTTTTATTTGTCAATCTTTTTGGCAAAAATTTTTAATAAAATTTACGATTAAAGTTCCAAAACCATACCGTCATACGAAAGCCGCCAATTATCAGGCAAAACCGCCGATACTTTTTCATAATCGACACGCGGCGACAAATGTGTCAGCACAATCTGCTCCGGCTGCAAAATATCGGCATATTCTTTTACACGGGCAATATGGCTATGTCCGTTATCCGCAATATATTCGCCGTTATTGCATTCAATCAGCAGCATTTTCAAGCCTTTAAGACGCTCGACAGCCTCCGGCGGAAGCGCTTCCCAGTCCGTCACATAAGCAGCTTCGCCAAACCGAAACGCCGAACAATGCAGATGATGGTGCGGCACGGTAAAAGTTTCAAAATCCACTCCGCAGATATTAACTTTTCCCAAATCCGGCAGAATATTCCAGCGAATGCCCTCGCCTTCCGGTTCTCCGCCGCTAAACAAATATGCGTAGCTGCGCTGCAGTTCGTCCATGGTTTCGCGGCTGGCATAAATCGGCAGAATATGATTCAAAATCTTGCATGCGCGCGGTAATTCCGGCACTCCGCCGATATGGTCATAGTGACCGTGCGTCAGCAAAACCGCGTCAATATTCTGCACCTTATTGCGGTTTATCTGCAAACGAAATTCCGGCCCTACATCCACCAAAAATGTTTTGCCTTGTATTTCTAACAAAACCGAAGCGCGCGTCCGCTCATTTTTCGGATTGTCGGGATTAGCCAAATTCCATTGATTAAAACAAGTCGGACAGCCGTATGCCGAACCGGAGCCTAAAACAGTTATTTTCATTATTTTTCCTTATTTTGCTTAGCCATAATAAAGTTGTACAACGGGCTCAAAATCTTTTTATTCAAGCGGTTTGCCGATGTTTTTTCATTAGAAATGCTGGCAATAACCTCATTAACGCCTTTATCCTGGCGGGCTTTTTCGCGTTTTGAGAGCAGCAGAATCGTATCAGCCAAATTATCGCGTTCTTCGCCTTTAACGCTGCGCAGCATCAGCCACAGCAATTCTTTTTGGCTTTCCGCCGTTTTTAATTTTTCGGAAGCCTGAAATTCCGGCTTGCCCAAAAGCTCATGAATATTCGGAAAAGACTGTTCAAATATTTTCTGGTCATGCAGATTTTTTACAAATTCCGGACGGTTTTTAGAGCGTTTCAAGCTTGCGCCCAAACGCGACAAGCAGCGGACTCTGTCTTGCGCCACATACGGATAGTTTGCCTTAAACGCTTCATTCATCTGATTGATAAATTGTTGATTTACCCCCCCTGGTTTAATATCAATACCATACTTTCCGGCAACCGCCAAAAAGCGGCGCAAAATGTTGTAAGCACCTTCTTTTTCCGGCAATGAAGCCAAGCGGATTTTGCCTTGTTTCATACCTTCGATAGCATCGTATTTATCAACAATCTGATAGCTCAAACCGTTTCTGTTCAAATTAAAGCGGGCATAAATTTTTTCAATATTCAAAATTCCGTTATCTTCCGGATTCATGCAGGAAAAGTCTATTTGCCCCAGTTGAGGATGGTTGATTACCGCATATATATTGTGCGTTCTCATCACATCTGAAACATTGCTTTGAGATTTTTTCAAATTAGCCAAAGTCTTATAAAAAGTGCTTTCGTCTTTAACGCACATATCATAATCATTGATTTTAGCATCTTTGTTAATCAGCGAGTCCAGCACGGCGCCGCCGAACAAATAAGCCTCATGCAAATCAGCTTCAGTCATAAACTGTTGAATATCTTTAACAATTTTTTCAGGAAATTCCATTATTACCACTCCTCTATCAAACATTTTAAGCTTTATAACACATTTATTCGCCCTTGTCTAGACAAAAAAACAAAATTTTCATTTTTACTTCCGGACTCGTCATCCTTGGCTTTGAGCGAAGCGAATTCGCCGAGGATCCAGGATGGTACATCCATATTTTTGAATAAAGAAAACAGCACGACCTCTCGTTTTTTCTCCGTCATTGCCGGACTAGTTCCGGCAATCTTGGTGCAACAAGTGACTAACTTAGTCAATAAATTTGCCGTATTATTTAAAAGGAGTATGTTGA
>CAVGVF010000090.1:0-4475 GCA_963632615.1 uncultured Eubacteriales bacterium | reverse complement strand
TCCTGGACACTCGGCGAATTCGCTTCGCTCAAAGCCAAGTGTGACAGGTAATTGTACTGGTCGCAGTATGATTGAATTGTTGAGTGTGCTGGCGATAATTGCCGTGCTGAGTGTGGGTGGAATTGCCGGCTATTCTAAGGCGATGCAAAAGTGGAAAGTCGATGAGATGATTGGGCAATATAATATGCTTGTGTATGGTTTGTTAGAAAATAAAGATAATATTATCAAAACTAAGGAAAGTTTAGTGCCTTTGAACAATTTAGTAAAACAATTAGGTTTGGTTCCGGAAACTTGGAAAATTGCAGGAATAAGGTTAGACGATGGTTTTGGAAATCTTATTTATCCTTATGCTGCAAAAAAAGGCGTGTATGGAGCAACAAGCGATAGAATTGTTGTCGATTTAAATTTGGGAGGATTAACATCAGGGCATGAAACATCAGCTGCTTTTTCCGATAAATTGTGTTTTGAAATTTTTAACACTATGTTGATTCCTTTGCATTATGCAATAGGTATGGCTTGGTTATATAGAGACGGCACTGCTGGCAGTACTCGATATTATGGTGATGCGGTTTGCGGTAATGATAAAAAATGTCTGAAAGATATGACCTTTGCAGAAATTAAAACCTTATGCAATTTGTGTGACAAAGCAAACCAACGCTGTAATGTGACTTTTTACATTGAATAAATCCTAATTAAATTCCAATGCTATGCCGCAAAAATTGTTAGCTTGTCCGGTACAGGCGCGGCAAATGGAGTTTATTTCCGAGAGCGTCAAATTTCTTATGCATTTTCTGTTTGCACTGCAAGTTTCATTGCCGTAAAAAGTCTTATAATTATAGGTAATGTAAGTATAATTTAAAACAGATGACAGCGGCTGCACCACATTTTGCATTATACTGGCGCAGAATTTGGGTGAAAAAGACAGTGAAGCAGCTTTGTTTTCTCCGACTTTAGTAAATCCTCCTAAATAAAGGTCGATAACCAGCCGCTGCCTTCTAGAGAAAATTTGCACAATATTTCCGTAAGTGTCTTTCATTTGAAAATTTACATCATCTCGATTTTTTATCCAAGTTTCCGGAACTAAATGCGCGGCCTGCACAAAGTCGACAAGTCCGTTTTGTCCGCCGTAATTTTTATCTGTCATACGTTTTATGGCGTCAAGGTGCTCCAATAATCCTTGAATTAAAAAGCTGTATTCTGCAATGGCTTTATTTATTCTGAATTGTTCCATGGCTTTGGAATAGCCGGCAATTCCTTCGACACTAAGTACGCCGATAATGGCCAGCACACCCAGCATTTCTATCATGGAACGGCCAACACAATTACCTGTCACACTTGGCTTTGAGCGAAGCGAATTCGCCGAGTGTCCAGGATGGTACATCCGCTTCAATAATATTGCCATTATATTCCTGGATGCTCGCGGTAGTTCACTTTGCTCACACGCAAGCATGACGTTGGAAGAGGAGGCGTTAAAGACGCTACAACAAGCACTAAACACTCGTTTCCAACACCTTAACAAACCCCCAGATTCGTCATCCTTTGCTTTGAGCGTTAGCTCATTCGCAGAGGATCCAGGATGGTACATCCGCTTAAAGAACTTGCAACAAGCACTAAGTAAGCGTCCCCGGCACCCGTCATTGCCGGACATGACGCACAGTCCGTTCCGGCAATCTTGGCTGAACCGGTACTTATGCAATAATATGGCAAATTTATTGACTAGGTTAGTCACTTGTTGCACCAAGATTAACGGGACAAGCCCGTTAATGACGGAGAACAGACGAGAAATAATACTGTTTCCTTCTTTCAATAATAAGGACATTTTATTTCTGGATTCTCCTGACAGTTCACTCCGTTCACGCCGAAGAATGACGTTGAGAGTGGTGGCGTTAAAGACGCAATTTAAAACCTCGCCCCCTGCGGGAGAGGTCGCAGACTTGTCTGCGGGTGAGGGGTGTTTTAAAACGCTGGATATATTTCTGCCAAACCCTGCAAAAACACGCTGAATAACAAGAAAAGTGTTTTTAATCAGAAGTTCAGAATTTGCAGAGAGAGAGAGAGAGCATTTTGCTTAGCTTATTTTTCATCTTTCTTTCCTCTTATTCTATGTGAATTACTGCATATATTCTACACCAGCCTCACTCCATAAGTCAACCTGAAAAATAAATAGGTAATAGTATCTTATATATTACCAAACCATCACCACCATACAAGATGAATTGCCGTTTATACATTGCTTGCAGGTTTCATCAATTTCTGCCAATGTCATATCCGGCAGACATCCCAGATTATCTTGCCCCTGTTGACAATAGTTTACGCCATTATAAGTTTTACCCGAACCGGCAAATATACCGACAAAATTCTGAGCCAGCGGCTTGGCAATATCCTTAAATAAAGTTACGCATGAATTATACGCAAAATCAGCAGTTCCCTTACCGGTTGTTTTTAAGTATACATCCATAACTATAAACTTTCCTTGGTTGTTCAGATATGGCTTAACTGTATTGCCCATAGTATCTGTCATAGCCCAAGTATTTTCCGTAGTCCAAGATGGCGGAACCAGATTAGCGGCTAAAATAAAATCATATAAAGAAATATATCCCTCAGCCGGATTGCTTTTAATCAGATTGTCTTTGTATTCCAGTATGCCGTTGATTAAATAAGAATATTCATCAATCATTTTATTGATTTTAAATTTCTCCATTGCCTTGGAATAACCGGCAATTCCTCCGACACTGAGTACACCGATAATCGCTAAAACGCCGAGCATTTCTATCATTGAACGGCCTTTTTCTAAATTTTTATACATATTTCTAACCTCCGTTTAATTTGTTGTACATAAAAACAAAACCCACCAAAATGGCGGGCGGATGTTCAGAAACCGTATAAAGCTAAACGGCTCGGCTTATTTGGCCGAAACCTTATTGAGCCGACATCCGTCCAGTGAACAGAAAATCGGCATAATAAATTTTAAGTCGTTTATGCTAAAACGACTAGCTTTATAAAGGGTTTCTGACGCCCTAAAAGCACTATTGCGCTTTCAATAATATGTTATCGGCAAAAAGATTTATTGTAAAGATAAATTTTTTTAATAGTATTGCCAAAAATATTGACAAATCTAGAATGGATTGCTAAAATTAAAGCAGTTTTTTATTATTAACTTTATAAATTATTTTGCTTATGGATAATTTTAATTATGGTATTTTTGTGGGGAGATTCGAAGAAAACTTCAAACTTTTTTCTGAGTTTATGACCGAAGAAACACTGCAAAAATATCGCAGAATTTGCCGCCGCTTTGTTTTGTCTCATGCCAAAACCTGGGATAAAGATAATGGGTATCAATATGTTAAGGACTTGGAAGCTAAAACCAAATGCTTAGGATATGTTTTTTGCAACAGCGAGGCTGATGATATTGTGCCGCGCTTGATTCTCAGTAAGTCAGACCCGAGCTTTGTACAGGCAGAACTATGGCAGATTCAGCCGGAAAACGACGATTTTAACTTGTTGCTGCTGGCTAAAAATATGCCTTTGTACACCGTAGGTGCTCCGGTGTCGGAAAAAGTTCATAAACTTGCAGAAATAACAGTGTATAGCTATGGTCGGTATGACAGAATTGCCCGTGCGACCATGCCGCATCTTTCGCAAAAGATTATTTTGTCGCAAATTCCGGAAGAACTTGCATCGCAGGTAACGGCTTATGCTGTGCTTGATGATGAAGATTATTTCGCTAAGTTTGATTTTGTTCTTTCGCTGTATACTTTCAAAGTTATTTTGTATAGCGGAGAAATTTTCTAAAATTAAACAGAATCTATTAAACGCTGGTCACTGAGCCGGCGTTTTTTTATAGTCATAATTTTTTATAGACATAAAAAAAGGAGATGTAGTTCACATCTCCTTTTTGCAAACAATTTGCCAAACGATTAACGTTTAGAGAATTGGTAAGAACGACGAGCTTTAGCTTTACCGTATTTTTTACGTTCAACAACACGATCATCGCGTGTCAAGAAGCCGGCTTGTTTCAAAACTGTTCTCAGTTCCGGTTCATATTCGTTCAAAGCTTTAGCGATACCGTGTTTGATAGCGCCTGCCTGACCGGACAAACCGCCGCCTTTAACTGTGCAGACAACGTCAAATTCATTTTCGCGGTTGGCAACAACAAACGGCTGATTGATAACCATTTTCAAAACCGGACGGGCAAAGTATTCGTCCATAGATTTGTCGTTAATTGTAATGTTGCCTTTACCAGGCATAACCCATACTCTGGCTACAGCGTCTTTTCTTTTACCGGTAGCATAAGAGCGGCCTTTTTTGTCTTTTACAGACTTGCGAGGAGCTTTTGCTTCTGTGTTAGCAGCAGTAGCAGCTTTAATATCCTGCAAAGATTCGATTTTTTTAGTAGCCATTACAAAGCACTCCTTTTATTTTTAGGGTTCTGAGAAGCAATATCCAAAACAATCGGATTTTGCGCAGTATGAGGG
>CAVGVF010000089.1:0-4479 GCA_963632615.1 uncultured Eubacteriales bacterium | reverse complement strand
ACCTATATATAGTGCAATATTTATTTTTTTGAGGAAGACAAATGAGATTTGGAAAAAATGCGGTTATCTGGCTTTTGGCTTTTGTTGCTCTTTCAGTAGTGATGAGCTTTATGGAAAATAAAACATTTTCCTCAAACTATGAAAATTTGGCATTTTCCGACTTTATGAATGAAGTAAAAGGCAAACGCATTGCCAGCGTGACTATGTCCGGCGCCGAAGTTTACAGTGTGGCTACCGACGGTAAAAAGTATGTTACTTATACGCCGTACAGCCCGACGACAGTTGATACCTTGCTTGCAAACAATGTTAAAGTTGACGCTTTGCCGAAGGATACATCGGGCGATACGTTTTGGAGCATTATAATCTCATGGTTTCCGATGATTTTACTGATAGGCGTTTGGATTTTCTTTATGCGCCAAGCCAGTGCCGGCAACAGCAAAGCCATGAGCTTCGGCAAGTCGCGCGCCCGTTTGGTTGAAAACACCAAGCGCGTCACTTTTAATGATGTGGCCGGAGCCGATGAATCTAAGCAGGAATTGGAAGAAATTGTCGACTTTTTGAAAGATCCGCAGAAATTCCAGCGTTTGGGCGGTAAAATTCCAAAGGGTGTTTTGCTGGTAGGTCCTCCGGGAACCGGTAAAACTTTGCTGGCTAAAGCCGTGGCCGGAGAAGCCAATGTGCCGTTTTTCTCAATTTCCGGTTCGGATTTTGTGGAAATGTTTGTCGGTGTCGGCGCTTCACGCGTCCGCGATATGTTTGCTCAGGCCAAAAAGAACTCGCCTTGCTTGCTGTTTATTGATGAAATTGATGCGGTGGGACGTCACCGCGGCGCCGGTTTGGGCGGCGGCAACGATGAACGCGAACAGACCTTAAACCAGCTGCTGGTTGAAATGGACGGCTTTGAACCGAACGAAAACGTTATTTTGATAGCGGCCACCAACCGTCCGGATGTTTTGGATCCGGCCTTGCTGCGTCCGGGGCGCTTTGACCGTCAGGTTACTGTCAGCAATCCGGATGTTAAAGGGCGTGAGGCAATTTTGAAAGTGCATGTCCGCAAAGTGCCGTTGGCCCGCGATGTCGATTTGTCGGTTGTAGCCCGCGGAACTCCGGGTTTTTCCGGCGCAGATTTAGCTAATTTGGTTAATGAAGCCGCTTTGCTGGCGGCGCGCCGCAACAAACGCAAAGTTACGGCCGAGGATTTTGACAACGCCAAAGATAAGGTGCTGATGGGCAGCGAACGCAAGTCTATGGCAATGGACGAGCAGGAAAAGAAATTGACGGCTTATCATGAAGCCGGCCACGCTATTTGCTCGCTGCATGTTAAAGAAACCGATCCTATCCATAAGGCTACGATTATTCCGAGAGGAAGGGCTTTGGGTATGGTGCAGCAGCTGCCGGAAAAAGACCAATATTCGTATACCCGCGCTAAAATGCTGTCGCGCTTGATTATCTGCATGGGCGGACGTGTCAGCGAAGAGCTGAAATTCGGCTATGACAAAGTTACTTCCGGCGCTTCTTCTGATATTGCCGCCGCCACCAATCTTGCTCGCGCTATGGTAACAGAGTGGGGAATGAGCGATGCTTTAGGGCCGGTGATGTATGCTGAAAATTCCAATGAAGTTTTCTTGGGGCGCAGCGTTACGCAAAATCAGAATATGAGTGAAGAAACCGCCCGTCTGGTGGATTCGGAAATCAAGCGTTTGGTTACGGATGCTCACGCCGAAGCTGAAAAGATTTTGAAAGAAAATGATAATGAACTGGAAACTTTGGCGCAGGCTTTAATGGAATATGAAACCTTAACCGGAGAGGAAATTAAAGAAGTTTTGGCCGGTAAAAAAATTAACCGCGCCGAGCAAACTCCTGTTCCGCCGGAAAAACAAACAAAAGTTTCTGTACCGGAAGTTTAATATAAAGAAGAGGATAAAATGGATTTTAAAGAACTTGGTTTAAGTGAAACCACCATAAAAGCGATTAACGAAGCCGGAATTACCGCTCCGACAACCGTACAGGCTGATGTTATTCCGTCTGTTTTAGCCGGAAAAGATGTGTTTGCCATTGCTCCGGCCGGCTGCGGCAAAACTTGTTCTTATGTTTTTCCGCTGATAGATATTATTGCCCGTCACGAAGCGCAGAATATTTTAGTTATTACCGCCAATTCAAAACAATCGGTAATTGTTTCTGACCGCTTTGCCGTTTTTAATAAATATCACGAAATCAGCGAAACAACTTTGACCGACAATGAAGAAAATGTGGATGACGAAGCCAATGTGATTATTGCGTCTCCAAGCTTGCTGCTGGATTTGCTGAAAGAAGACAAAGTTGATTTGTCAAACATAAATATTTTGGTGGTTGATGATATTAACCTTATCAAAAAGCTGCACCAACTGGCTAATTTGGAACAGGTTTTAGAGGTTTTGCCTGCCGATAAGCAGAATATTGTGTTTACAAACCGCCGCTCTAAAGAAACGCAGGATATTTTGGATAAAATCTTAAAAACTCCGGCCGAAATCAAAGTTGACCGCGCCAAAGAGCAGGAAGCTTTGCAAAATGAAGCTCCGGCTGCTGAAGTAACTGCAGAGGCAGCGCCGGTTGCGGCTGTTGAGCCGGTTGAAGCTGTTGTTGAAAAATCTGCCGAGAAAACGGACGCTCCGGTTGAAAAATATGTCCGTCCGGAACGCAAAAGCCGCCGCGAGCAGCGTGACGAGCGCCGTAAAAATGCCGATAAACGCGAAGGAAATCCTAAAGACAGCGAGGCTATGAGCCTGATGCGCAAATTCCATACTTTTGGCCGCCGCACGCCTGATTTTCTGCTGACTAAGGTAGAATTGGCGGACGATAATCAATAATTTGTGTTTTTTTGCAAAAAAAACTTGAAAATTTACGCTGTTAGTCTATAAAAATTCCATAAAAGAATCAAGTTTTTGAGGAGATTAAAGAATGTCAGGACATTCCCAATTTAAAAATATTATGTACAGAAAAGGCGCTCAAGATGCTAAAAAAGCGCGCGTTTTCGCTAAATTAGCCCGTGAAATTACCGTTGCCGCTAAAAGCGGTTTGCCTGAGCCGGATAAAAACCCGCGTTTGCGTTTGGCTATTCAGGCCGCACGTGCTGAAAGTATGCCGAAAGACAATATTGAACGCGCTATCGCCAAAGCTACTACCGTGGCTGGCGGCGCAGACTTTGTTTCTATGCGCTATGAAGGCTTTTCTTCCGGTAAAGTTGCCGTTATTGTTGAAGCTTTGACTGATAACAAAAACCGTACTGCCGGCAACGTCCGCACCATTTTCGGCAAACGCGGCGGCGCTATGGGCGAAAACGGTTCGGTTGCTTTCAACTTTGAACGCATCGGCTATATTCAATATCCGGCTTCTGTTGCCAGCGCTGATGAAATGTTTGAAGCTGCTTTGGAAGCAGGCGCTAATGAAGTTGTTTCTGATGAAAACTATCATGAAATTGAAACTTTGCCGGATGATTTGTCGGCAGTTACCGGTGCTTTGGAAGCTAAATATGGCACTCCGTCCGCTTCTCGTTTGGACTGGAAACCGACTGTTAAAGTTGAAATCAAAGATGTTGACAGCGCCCGTAAGTTTTTGGAATTTGTTGACGCTTTGGAAGATGACGAAGATGTTCAGCATGTTTACCACAATGCGGACATTGCCGAAGATGTTATGGCTCAATTAGCCGGCGAGGAATAATGCGCATCTTGGGGCTTGATCCAAGCTTATCCTCCACGGGGTGGGGGGTTATTGAAGTGAATGCAAACCGTCTGCAATATGTTGCGGACGGTTTTATTCCTACTTCTCCGAAAATGCCGATAGAAGAGCGGCTGGATATAATTTTCAATACTTTGAGCGAAGTTATCGAAACCTATCAGCCGGTTGAAGCGGCGATTGAAAAAACTTTTCTTAATTCTAATCCGGAAACCTCGCTGAAATTGAGTATGGCGCGCGGCGTGGTTATTCTGGCGGCCGGCCATTATCATCTGCCGCTGTTTGAATTTGACCCGACTAAGGTTAAAAAAGCGCTGGTCGGGGTCGGACATGCCGATAAAAATCAGGTTGAAACTATGGTTAAGATTTTGCTTCCGGGCTGCAAGCCGAAAAATAACGATTCTTCCGATGCTTTGGCGATGGCGATTACCCGCAGCCATTACCGCACAGCTGTTTCTTATAAATAAATCTTTACTTTTATCATTTATTTCGTTAAACTCTTTAGCGGATAGGCGATAGTCTGTCTGGGGTGTGGTAGCCTCTTTAACGCACGTCTGCAATGACGATAAATTATGCCTTCTGGTGTATAGCTGGAAGGCGACAAAATAGGCTATATAAATATGGCTCATAGATACTAGTAATATGTGACATAATGCTAATATGTCGCACTACAATGCGTTAAGTATGTTACCAACTTCCAGCTGTCTTGCCGACAGCTTTTTTGTTGTAATTTCAAAATGATAGGAAGTTGAAATGATATTTAAGAAT
>CAVGVF010000088.1:0-4574 GCA_963632615.1 uncultured Eubacteriales bacterium | reverse complement strand
GCGCAAAAGAAATCACTAATCCGGCCATAAAAACTTTCATCATACCCTCGCAAAACCGATATTTTTTTTATTTTAACATAAAAGAAAATAAATGTCAGTCTTTTTGTTTTTTATTTTCCGGCTTTTCATGTTTTGCTTTTTTGCCGGTATTTTCAGGCTCTATGCCGTAAGCGCAGAAAGTTTTGTCTTTAACTTCCGACTTTTTAACAATATAGGCCGGAGTGTTCACAACCGTGCAGTCAGCGGGAATGTCTTTTATTACAATAGCATTTGAACCGATTTTTACATTTTTACCGATAGTGATAGGCCCCAGAATCTGTGCGCCGGAACCGATTGTAACATTGTCGCAAACAGTCGGATGGCGCTTTTCAAGCTTTTTACCGTTTTCATCATAAAATTTGCGGCCGCCCAAAGTCACATCGTGATACAGCGTTACATTATTGCCGATTTCGGCTGTTTCGCCGATAACAACGCCCATGCCGTGATCAATCATAAAGCCGGAGCCGATTTTTGCTCCCGGATGAATCTCTATACCGGTAAAGAATCTGGTTACCTGCGAAAGAATCCGCGCCGCCAGCAAAAAATTGCGCTGCCACAAAGCATGCGAAAGCCGATGCATCATAATTGCGTGCAATCCGGAAGAGCAAATGACAGCCTCCAACTTGCTGCGGGTTGCCGGATCTCTGTCCATAATTGCTTGAATGTCTTGTAAAATTATCTTGTAATTTGAATTCATTGTGTGATATATTCCTATAAAATTAACAATTTTTATTTAATGTAGCACATTATATATTAAATAAAAGTAATAAAACAGGAAAAAATATGGTAGAAGTTTTGTTTAACGGCCATGCCGGCCGTCTGGAAGGCAGATATTATAAAAGCGAACGCCCTAATGCGCCGGTTGCGCTGATTTTGCACCCGCATCCACAATACGGCGGAACCATGAACAATAAAGTTGTTTATACGCTGTTCAGCTGCTTTAAGGATTTAGGCTTTTCGGTTTTACGTTTTAATTTCCGCAGCGTCGGCCGCTCGCAGGGTCAGTTTGAAGACGGCCCGGGCGAACTTTCGGACGCCACAATTGCTCTGGACTGGCTGCAAAATATGAATCCGGACGCCAAGCAATGCTGGATTGCCGGATATTCTTTCGGCGCTTGGATCGGCTTGCAGCTTTTAATGCGCCGTCCGGATATAAATAATTTTATTGCCGTGTCTCCTCCGGCTAATGAAAAAGATTTTTCATTTTTGGCGCCGTGTCCGGCTTCCGGATCGATTATCCAAGGCGGCAAAGACGAGATTGTCAACCCGTATCAGGTTGAAGCCATGGCGCACAAACTCAACCAACAGCGCAATGTCGACATTGATTTTGCCTTGATTGAAGACGGCGATCACATGTATAACAACCACTTGGGAGATTTATATAAAGTCAGCGGGCAATATGTTATCAGCGCCCTGCAGCGCCGCTCGCCGCTCAAAAAACGCCGCGGCCGCCGCAAAAAATCGGAGCTTGATGATGATTTGCTGCTGGAAGCCCCGGAAGACGAGGAAATCTCTGACAACGATATTGATGATGAAGATGATTTGAACAACGAGGAATAAAGTGAAATCAACCATAAAAAATGTTTTTTCGTCTGCAAAAACAAATCCGGCTCCGCTGAATCCTGACACCCAAAACACAAGCACGTTCGGCGAAAACTTAAAAACCGTATTCTTAGCGATTTTTATTGCTTTGATTATACGCAGTTTTTTCTTTGAGCCGTTCCGTATTCCGTCCGGTTCAATGTATCCGACCCTGCGTGTCGGCGACTATTTGTTTGTCAGCAAATATACCTATGGCTATTCGCGCTATTCTTTTCCGGCCGGACTGCCGCTGTTTGAAGGGCGTATTTGGTACACTCAGCCGCAGCGGGGCGATGTAGTGGTATTCAGACCGACAAATAAGCCGCGCACCGACTTTATCAAGCGTATTATCGGCTTGCCCGGCGACAAAATTCAAGTCAAAGAAGGCCGCCTTTATATCAATGATAAAATGGTAGAAAGAGCCGAAACAGACCGCTATGTGATTGATGAATATGTAGAAATTCCGGAGTTTTATCATCAATACACCGAAACCTTGCCGGAAGGCAAAGAGCATAAAATCATAGAAATTTCCGACAGCGAACGCATTGTTGACAACACCGATGTATTTATAGTGCCGGAAGATTCTTTCTTTATGATGGGCGACAACCGCGACCGCTCGGATGACAGCCGCATCAGCGTTGGTTTTGTTCCGAAAGAAAATTTGGTCGGCAAAGCCCGCTTTATTTTCTTTTCTCACAACGACAAAGGTGAAATTTACGAGCCTTGGACCTGGTTTAAGGCTATTCGCTGGAATCGTTTTTTCAAAGGGATTTACTAATAATGTCTCAGCTGGAAGATATTTTGCAATATCACTTTAATAATCCGCATTTGCTGACGCAGGCTTTAACTCACAGCAGCGTGACAAATAACGAGCACCACAACTATGAGCGGCTGGAATTTTTGGGCGACAGAGTGTTGGGAATGACAATGGCGCATCTGCTGTTCAAAATGTTTCCGGATGACCGTGAAGGCCAGCTTTCGCAGCGCCATGTCAAGCTGGTGTGCGCTGATGCCGTGGCCGAAGTGGCGCTTAAACTGCATCTGAATGACTATATAATTGCAAAAGACAAAGAAACAGTCAAAAGCATAAACGTGCTATGCGATGTGGGAGAAGCAATTATCGGCGCTATCTATATCGACTCCGACATTGAAGAAGCCATTGCTTTTGTGGAGCGCAACTGGAAAGATTTGATAGATAAATCCGACAACGGCTCGCAAAAAGACTCTAAAACCCGCTTGCAGGAAAAGTTTCATGCTTTGCATCTGCCATCGCCGGTTTATGAACTTCTTGCCAAAGAAGGCAGCGAACATGAGCCGCTATTCAAGGTAAAAGTTGCACTCAATGATGAAACATTTGCATTCGGCAAAGGCAAAAATAAAAAAGCCGCCGAACAGCAGGCTGCCGGCAACCTTTTGGAAATGATGGATAAATTAGCATGAAAAAAACTCGCTGCGGATTTGTTGCTTTAATAGGCGCGCCGAACGCCGGAAAATCGACCATAACAAACAACTTTGTCGGTTCTAAGGTTTCTATTGTGTCGCCAAAAGCCCAAACCACTCGCACCACCATCAAAGGCATCGGCATATATGACAACACGCAGATAATCTTTTTAGACACTCCGGGGATTTTCGCGCCGAAACGCCGTTTGGACAGAGCCATGGTGGCTTCGGCTTGGAGCGGTTTCGGCGATGCGGATATAAATGTGCTGGTAGTTGACGCCAAGCGTGGCATGAATGAAGAAACATCGGCGATTATTGACGAGCTGATTAAGCGTGACGCCCATGCGGTTTTGGCTTTCAACAAAATAGATTTGGTGCCGCAAGAACGCTTAGACGAGCTGAAAGAAGAATTTGAAAATCTGTTTCAATTTGACGCCGTATTTATGTTTTCGGCGCAATCCGGCGACCATATAACCGAATTTTATGAATATCTGGCCGAGAATCTGCCCGAAAGCCCTTGGTATTATCCGGAAGAGCAGATGTCGGATATGCCGCTGAAACTGCTGGCAGCCGAAATCGTCCGCGAAAAACTGTTTTTGAATCTGCGGCAGGAGCTACCCTACGCACTGACAGTTGAACCGGAATTATGGGAACACAAACCGGACGGCTCTATCCGCGCCGAAATGACAATTTATGTGGAACGCGACAGCCATAAAACCATAATTATCGGACACAACGGCGCTATGATAAAAAAAATCGGACAAGCCGCGCGGCTGGAGCTGGAAGAACTGCTTGAAGAGCGCATCCACTTGTTTTTGTTTGTAAAAGTGCGGGAAAACTGGGGCAACGACCCTGCCCGCTACAGCGATTGGGGCTTGAATTTCAAGTCATAAATGCAGCTTTGAGTAAAATTGCTAAATCCTTGAGTTTTCAAGGATTTTATTTTTACAGTTCAAAATTATTTTTATTTTTCAATAAGTTAAATATACGGTATTATAATACCACTAAAATAAAATATTGAAAAATGTATATTTTTTTAGTTGACAAGCAGAATAGTTTGTGTATATTGAGAGCGAATTTAATAACATTTTTAACAAGAAAGAGATAAAAATGATTTCTACACATTCTACAAAACCTGCCGACATCGAAAGAAAATGGTATGTTGTTGATGCCAGCGGTGTTATTTTGGGCAGACTTTCTGCTGAAATCGCTAAGATTCTCCGCGGTAAAAACAAGCCTTATTTCACTCCGAACTTGGACTGCGGCGACTATGTTGTCGTTATTAACGCTGACAAAGTTAAATTAACCGGTAAAAAGCTGACAGATAAGCATTATTATCAGCACACCGGATTTATCGGCAGCGTAAAAGATACTACAGCCGGTAAAATTTTGAACAGCCGTTTCCCTGAAAGAGTTATTCAAAAAGCTGTTGAACGTATGATTTCCCGCAACCCGCTGGGTCGTCAGATGATGACAAAACTTAAAGTATATGCCGGTGAAAATCACCCTCATAC
>CAVGVF010000087.1:370-4594 GCA_963632615.1 uncultured Eubacteriales bacterium | reverse complement strand
CGTCATTCTTCGGCGTGAACGAAGTGAACTGTCCGGAGAATCCAGGAATATAAAGTCAATATTTTTTAAAGAAGAGAACAGTATTGCCCTTCGTTTGTTCTCCGTCATTACCGGATTTATTCCGGTAATCTTGGTGCAACAAGTGACTAACCTAGTCAATAAATTTGCATTATTGTTGCATAAGTACCGATTCAGACAAGCTTGCCGGAACAGACTGTGCGTCATGTCTGGCAATAACGGTAAAAGACAAAAGCTTAGTATTTGTTGCCATTTTTTTAAGCGGATGTACCATCCTGGATCCTCGGCGAATGAACTGACGCTCAAAGTCAAGGATGACTATAAGAGTGTGTTGCAATCCGGCCGTTCTATGATAGAAATGCTCGGCGTTTTGGCTATCATCGCCGTGTTATCTGTCGGCGGTATTGCCGGATATTCCAAAGCTATGGAAAAATTTAAAACTGTAAAACTAACACACGAATATAGCCAGCTCATTCGTAATTTATTAGAATATCGTTCAAGTTTTGAAAAAAGTTACACAACTCGAGGAATCGTCAATCTTAACAAAACTGTTGTTGACACTGGATTATTGCCTGATAATTGGCGTTTACCATTTAATAATAATGTATATTTAAGTGACAGTCTAAATAATTATTTGACTGTTGCTTGGTTTTGCAATTATTTAAATTTCTGCAATTATTCTCTTGTAATATATATCGGCGGCAACAAAGTATCTTATCAAAAAAAGCCTGATACATATAAGAGGCTGTGTAAAGCAATTTATACCAATGTCATACAGCCTTTACACAATGTTTTGATAACAGGCGGCGGAACTTGGGCGTTTGGCGTAAATTCTCCGTCATATTACGGTGATGCTTACTGCGACAAGGATCATCAGCCTTGTTTGAAAGATATGTCTGTAAGCGATATAAATTCTATATGCAATTTATGTGATGATATGGGTTTATGTCATATCAATATGAGTTTCTGAAAAAATCTCCTCCAAACAGCAAAGTAAGGAGGAGGTTTTTATAAATCAAAAACAATTTCTAACAGATTGAATCAAACTCTTTCTTCAGCGAACGGTCAAACAACCCGCGGATTGTTTTTTCAATATCCGCATTTTCAAAAATAACCTTATACAGAGCCTGACAAATCGGCATATCAATATGCTCGCGGTCAGCAATCGCTTTAACTGCACGCAAAGTATCCACACCTTCGGCCAGTTTGCCATAACGTTCGCCTTTAGCAAACATTTCGCCAAACATACGATTATGGCTGTTTTTAGAAAACAAAGTTGCTTCATAATCGCCTAAATGCGCCAAACCATACGCCGAAGCAGGATTTCCGCCTTTAAATTTGATTAAGCGGCCTACTTCTATCGGCGCACGCGCCATCAAAGCGCCTTTCAGACCATACCAGCCGAGCCCGTCCAAAATGCCGGCTGCAATACCGATAACATTTTTCAAAGCAGCGCCGACCTGATTGCCGATTAAATCAGTGCCGTAATAAAAACGGATTAAATCGCTTTGCATAAATTTTATAACACGATCCTGCGTTTCTTCATCATAACTGTCAATCACTGCGGCGGAAGGAACTTTGCGCATATAGTCTTCCACGTGCCCCGGGCCGCCCAAGGTGGCAATATGAATATTCTGTTTAATTTCTTCTTTGAAAACTTCGGCCAAAATTTTAGCAGACGGTTCTTCCAAACCTTTCATTGCCAGCAAAAAAGTTTTGCCTTCCACATTGTAGCCGTTAATCTGTTTTGCCAGACTGCGCAGATTCTGACAGCTGATAGAAATGATAATAAAATCATTCTTCAAGGTTTCAGCCATATCAGAAGTCATTTGCATATTATCACTCAGTGTCAAATACTCATTTTTGCGGGTTGACTTCAATTCTTCATACGACGGAGCACCTTCCATGCCATAAAGCAGCACGCCGTCCGTATGGCAATAGTTAGCCACATACCAGGCCAAAAATGTTCCCCAGCGGCCGCAGCCGATTACAGATACTTGTTTCATAATAACCTCACTTGTTTAATTATATGGCATATTATCAATCATCGCTGAAAAATTAGCAATCTAAACCAGCAAGAAATCAACAGTTAATTATTTCAAAAAATCTTTATGCAGACGCCCGCGCACGGCTTGCACATAGTTATAGTCTCTAAAAGAGTCGTAAGCGTGATTAAAACTGTCAGTTCCGTAAATATAAAAAACTTTGTTGGCAATATTGCGGATTGCCGAATCTATGGTTTCAAAAGCAGCGTTGTAATCTTGGTCAAAATTGTTGCGTTTCTTGTGCTGAACAATATCATGATAGGCGGCAATAGCTTCAATGGTTTTGTTAGCAAAATCATTATTTCCTTTTTCTTGAAACAAGTGCATAATTTTTATGGTAGTTTGATAAAAACACTTGTTAATCAAAATATTACGTTGTTTTGTGTTGTAACCGTCAACTATCATCGACTTAATTTCTCCGCAAATACGAGAAAGAATATAACAAATTTTAAGGGGCTTTGCAAGCCCCTTATGACAAATTATTTTAAACGCGCGCGTAAATCTTTGATTAAGCCGTCAATTCCGTTCGGAGATTTTTTGATATACGCGGTGTATTCGCTGCGGGCTGTTTGCGCCAGGCTGACATTTTCAATAATAATATCAACAATGCGCAGGCGGCCGTTAGTTTCTTTTACCCGCCATTTAACCGACGCCGGAGCCCCCTCATCCATCGGCACCTGCGTGTTTACAAAAATCTGATCGGCCGACTTAGATTTTTCCGTACCCAAAAATTCAAAATGCTTGCCCTTAAATTCATTAAAACGCTCTGACCAAGTTTGAATATTCAGCTTGCGATATACGTCAATAAAATCGGTGCGCTGCTGCGGAGTAGATGTTTTCCAGTAGCGTCCGAGCACGAATTTGCCGATAAAATCCAAATCCAAATCTTCATTGAAAAGTTTTGTAAAGCGGGCTTTTTTCTCTGCTTCCGACACATTGGAATTTATCAATTCTTCAATTCCCTGCTGCGTAGTTTTTTTGATAAAGTTTTCGGCATCCTGTCCGTTTATTGCAGCGTTTGCCTGTGTGCAGAACAAGCCTAAAAACAAAAATGCAAAAATTTTTTTCATAGTCCTAATCCTTTTTTATTTATTCATCATCGTCTTCATCAAAATCGAAATCGTAGCTTGCTTGCGCAGATTCGGCATTTGTACTTTGACAAGCGCCGATTTTCAAGCGATTTTGCACATACGCCGATTTAACCATACTGTAAGCATCTACGGCGTTGGCTGTCAAATTATCAATCAGCTCCAAATTTTCTTCACGGGCGCTGACAAAGCCCAAAGCCGTCAAGCCGTAAATAAAGCTGTAACGTTTCCAATCCTCGCCGAAATTGATATATTGATTAGACCAATACAGCGGATCGGCCACGGCATCCACAGCCATTCCGGTTGCCGCGCGCGGAGTGCTCGGCCCCAGCAAAGGCAGCACCACAAACGGTCCGTCCGGCACGCACCAATTTGCCAAAGTCTTATCAAATCCGGTTTTATTGGCCGGCATATTCCAGCCGGATGCCACATCAAAAGTACCCAGCAAGCCGAGCGTACTGTTTACGGCAAAACGCCCCAAAGATTTTCCGGAATCCGCAAAATTGCCCTGCAAGCCATGGTTAATCATTGTGGCAGGTTCCCGCAGATTGCTGAAAAAGTTGCTGACCCGCTCGCGGATAAACTTTGTGGTAACAGCGCGGTAGCCTTTAGCTGCCGGTTTCAAAACATATTTATCGACCTGCATATTAAAGTCAAACATAGCTCGGTTATAAGATTCTAAGGCGCCGTCATCTTCATTGGCGCAAACCGGCATTGCATACAACAAACAAGCGGCTGCGGCTAAGCCTGTAATTTTTTTAGAATTAAACATAGTATCCCCTTTTAACTGCGCTTTAATATATAGATTAAGCGCTTAAAAATCAAGGAAAAAAATTTTTGCAAACCGATATTTTTATAAACAGGTATGTATGAAAATCCGCAAGTTTTCAGCCGCTAAAAATCATTTGACAAAATAGCCTAAAACAATTATATTTTATTCAAATTATTATAATTATGTTTCACTAAATTTTATTTTTATGGATAGATTGAATGATTTGAAAGAAAAAATCCTCCAAGCTCAAGAATGCCATGCCGAATTTAAATTTACGGCAGATTTCTGGAAGCAATATGAG
>CAVGVF010000087.1:0-360 GCA_963632615.1 uncultured Eubacteriales bacterium | reverse complement strand
CCCGAACATGAAAAATTCCGCAGCATCATAAAAGGCATTATATCAAAAAAATTCTACCCCGAAGATTTTTTTGAACGCTCCAAACTGAGTTATTCCGCTCAAAATTTGGAATTTTGGCTTAAAGCCGGCGGCAATATAACTCTTTATGATGTGCAATACCTGATTTGTGTAAAACAGGTGCAGAAGCCTAAAACCATTTTCCGACTTGCCGAACTCAGAAAAGAAAATGGCCGGGAATTTTCAGCAGGCGCCTTATCTTGTATAAAATGGACGCTGACCACCGGGAATATAGGAATCCTCCCCGGTGTCACTTTTATGATTGGCGATGATCCGTTTATGTGTATCGGCCATATTGCCGAA
>CAVGVF010000086.1:0-4632 GCA_963632615.1 uncultured Eubacteriales bacterium | reverse complement strand
GGATTGTTTATTATGCCGATTATCTGAAGTTTGCCGAACGCGCCCGCACGGAATTTATCCGCACGCTGGGGGTAAATCAGGAAAAAAATCTGGAAGCCGGACAAACCGGATTTGTGGTTCGTTCCTGCAATATTGATTATATTGCCTCGGCTCGTTTAGATGACGCGCTGGTTGTTACCTGCAAAATTCTGGAAATCGGCGGCGCCAGCCTGCGCGTGCAGCAAGAAATTTATCGCGGCGACACTCTGCTGACGCAAATTGAAGTGAAATTGATTCATGTTAGTTTGGCGCTTAAACGTCCGGTGCGTATAAATGCTGATTTAAGCGCCAAAATCAAAGAACTGCTTTAATGTGAACTGATTGCATAATGATGCTGATGAAAATTTTTCACTTCATTTTGCGGAGTAAACAAGAAATAGTAAGTATTTATATTTTCGGCCACATCAGTCTGCAGCTTTGAACGGATACGGCGTTTTATCGTAAATTTATGCTGCAAAGAAGTCCGGCTGCTGTTGCCTTGCGGAACAATTTTTTGCTGAGCCATCCACGTAGTGTCAATATAATAGATTTTGCCTTTGATTTTCACACTGTTCCAAGCATGCCCATCGCCAAGCAGGCGTCTGGGATATTCGCTGCGCAGCCTGTCGGTAGAAACCACATATCCCGAAACATATTTAACACTGCGAATCCCCGCATATAAAGACATTTCTTGAAACAGCAAAGCAAAATCAGAGCAAATACCGGTGCGAGCCTTGAAAACATCATAATGATAGCCGAAATTACTCATATTTTCTTGCCCGTTATTATATTTATAACCGTCATAGGCAATATGCGATGCTATCCAATAGGCAATTACCCGCAGTTTATCAATATTGTTATCAAAAGGCTTGACTAAATATGCAGTCAGTTGTCGGGCATTGCCGGAAACCGAAGCCGGTGCATTAAACGCTCTTCGGCGGATAGCGGATTCTGATGCTGAACCGGCATTCAGATTATATCTGTCATAAGCGCAGACATTAAAGGCAAAACCGCAAAGAATAATAATAAGCAGCAGTATTTTTTTCATTACCCCCTGCCCTTATTCATATCCGGCTTAACTGCGGAAAAAATATAGCCGTATACAGGACTTTCCGCCTCGTTGCGCAAAATATGGCGTTCACAGTTCACAAGCTTTAGCCCGACGCTTTTTAATACTCGCTCCACATAATTCGGATTGTGCACAAATCGCCCGCTCGGAGCCATAAAAAAGTCATCATCATTATAATGATTCTCGGTTACCGAAAAAAAGAACATTCCTTCCGGTGTCAAAGATTTGGAAACACGCACAAACACCTTGGTTAAATCTCCGAAATAAGTCAGCACATCCGAAGCAATAATCACATGAAAATAGTATTCGGTTGTTTCCATATAATGACAAATATCATCGCAAATCAGCTGTGCATAAATTTTTTTCTCTTTAGCTTCATCCAGCATTTTTTCGGACAAATCAACTCCGATAAGACCCTTGCGGGAGGCAAATTTTTTCATTTTTTCCCCGCATAGGCCGGTGCCGCAGCCCAAATCCAAAATGTGATAGCCTTTGAACACAGAGGTTTTCAGATGCTTGGCCGCCTCATTTTCAATCAGTGTCGGAGCCTGATAGTCAAGCGATTTCAGCGTATCATCAAATTCAGGTGCAAAAGCATCAAAGGTAGCCTTGATAAAATGACTGTCCGAATTTAAAAGCGCATGGCCGTTTGTCAAAGCACAGGCCATGTGCTGCACAATTTTATTATTCGGGAAAAAATTCAGCCATTTGGCGGCATATTTTTTAGCTAATTCTTCACTTTTTTCTGAATAGCACTCGTACAGCAAATATCCGAAATTCAAATTTATTTCATCGGTTTGCTCCGGCGCGGTTTTAACATAACGCCAAGCAAAAACAATACAATTTTCCCAATCATTCATAGAACGATAGGTTTCACTCAAAGCATTCAGAACTTCGCGGTTATGCTCATCCAGCTCATACGCCCGCAAATATTTATCAATGGCTTTTTCATATCTGCCCAGCGCCACAAGCGAATTTCCGGAAATCATATTAGCAACCACGCTTGACGGGTGGCGTTCCAGCGACTTTTTGGCAAATTCCAGCGCCAAAACATATTTGCCTAAAGAATAATAAGTGTTAGCCAAATTTATCATGGCAATATAGCTGTTATTATTCTGCTCATACATTTTTTGGTAATATATCAAAGCATCATCATAGTTGCCGCGGCAAAACGCTATGTTGGCCAAATTCTGCCATGCTGACATATTATTGGGATTTAACTCTAAAGTTTTTTGGGCAAAATCAGCTGACTTGTCATATTCGCCGATTTCATAATTTATGGTAGAAAGGTTAAGCAGCGCCGCTTCCGAATTTTTATTCAGCTTGAGAGCCTGAGTATAAAGCTCTATGGCTTTTTCTTTATCTCCCAGAGAATCAAAACAATTACCGCATGCAATCGCATATTTTTCTACCTTTGGATTGCCTTGCAATAAAAGTTGGTAAATTTCCAAAGCCTTTTGATATTCTTTTTCGCCAAATAAAACCGAAGCCTGATGCTCTAAATTTTCCACTGTAACCTCAATTTTTTATCAACTGGGCAGGAGTATACCACAGCCTAAAACAAAAGCAAAGTAAAAATATTTACAAAAATGCAAAAAAACACTTGACTACTGCAAAAATATCAGTTATTAACGTAGTGTAATTTTTATGGGGTTGTGGCGGAATTGGTAGACGCGCCAGACTCAAAATCTGGTGGCAGCAATGTCTTGAGAGTTCGATTCTCTCCGGCCCTACCATAAAACAAAAAACACTCATTCGAAAGAATGGGTGTTTTTTTAGTTTTAAAGCCGGAAGAAGCGAACTCGATAAGAGAGTTCGAAGCGGATAGCCGGCAAAACCAAGCGATAGCGATGGTTGAGCCGTTGCGACGCGAAAGGCACTGCTCGCAGCAAACTTGTTTGCAAGAGTAGGAATATAACAAGCTCTCCGGCCCTACCATAAAACTAAAAACACTTATTCAAAAGAATGGGTGTTTTTTTGTTTTAAAGCCGGAAGAAGCGAACTCGATAAGAGAGTTCGGAGCGGATAGCCGGCAAAACCGAGCGGCAGCGATGGTTGAGCCGTTGCGACGCGAAAGGCACTGCTCGCAGCAAACTTGTTTGCAAGAGTAGGAATATAACAAGCTCTCCGGCCCTACCATAAAACTAAAAACACTTATTCAAAAGAATGGGTGTTTTTTTGTTTTAAAGCCGGAAGAAGCGAACTCGATAAGAGAGTTCGGAGCGGATAGCCGGCAAAACCGAGCGGCAGCGATGGTTGAGCCGTTGCGACGCGAAAGGCACTGCTCGCAGCAAACTTGTTTGCAAGAGTAGGAATATAACAAGCTCTCCGGCCCTACCATAAAACTAAAAACACTTATTCGAAAGAATGGGTGTTTTTTTGTTTTAAACAACCATATAAAAAACAACTAATTCATTCGGCTGTTTTTTAATTTAATGCTTTACATTTTTATATCATTTAGTTAAAATTTTTATCGGGCAGATGATAGTCTGTCTAGGGCGTAGCAACCCTTTAATACAATTAGTCGTTAAGCATAAACGACTTAAATTTTTTATGCCGATTTCTGCCTAGAGCGGATGTCGGCTGAATATGGCTATGCGCCGAATAGGCCGAGCCGTTCTAATTGTATTACGGTTTGCTAACATCCGCCCGCTTTTATTACAGCGGGTTTTGTTTATGTAACAAATTAAACGGAGTTAGAAATATGCGTAAAAAAACACAGTCCGGTCGCAGTATGATTGAAATACTTGGCGTTCTGGCAATAATTGCAGTGCTTACGGTCGGAGGTATTGCCGGTTATTCCAAAGCTATGGAAAAATGGAAAGTAAATAAGCTTATTGATGAATATTCAATGATGTTTTATGCTTTGCTGGAACATATTGACGAACTGCATAAACTTGCTCCTCAAAACCCTTCAGTAGCCGGATTACTGCAAGAACTAAAAGCAGTACCGACAAGTTGGAAAAGGGGGACGGGTTGTTTTTATGATGAAGCAGGCAACCAAATTGGCATGTTTGTTGCTCAAGCACAAGGAAATATGCCTGATCGAATATCTATCGACATTTTGCTGGGCGGAACCCAATATAATGATAACAATGAGCAAACTTCCCAAGCATTTTCCACACAATTATGCGTTTCTCTTTTTAATGATTTAATTATCCCTATGCGCGATTTTATCTGGTCTGCCACCATTGCCCGCTGGAAAAGTGGCTGGATTAACCATTATGGAACAAATTATTGTACTCCAGAAAGAAAATGTTTACAAAATATGACACTGGAATATGTAAATCAATTATGTAAAAATTATTGTAATTATAAAACCGAAGTCTGTGCTATAAATGTTAGTTTTTAATACAAAGGGCGGGGTTTTAATCCCCGCCTCACCATACTATTTCATTAACAGAATGATGATTTTAAGCAAATAAATAATAATGCTTAAAACTTTGCTCAAGTTTATCATCGCTTTCCTTTCAGTCTATACAGACGGTTGGAAAGGGATAAACCCCGCCTAAATTTGCCATGTTTTGACTTATGGTCTTGACATT
>CAVGVF010000085.1:0-4888 GCA_963632615.1 uncultured Eubacteriales bacterium | reverse complement strand
CGGAATTGCTTCCGCCGTTCATATATTCTTAGCCCTTACGAACTAAAAAATATATTTTGAGTTTGCGAATAATAAATACAATCTTTATTATCATTAGTTTATCCTTTAAAAAATTAAGGACAAAGCCAAACTCACACATATATTCTTATGAACTATTGACATTCAGCCAAATATATGCTATCTTAACCTTAGAATAAAGTTAAGACTAGTTTAACTTTGTCCTAGTGGTTAAAATTTGTCGGTGCTGGTACACCGACATAATTTTTATATAATATACAACCTAAAATGTAAAGCAGAAAATTAAAAACCCGCCGAGTGTTTAGCTTAGCGGGTTCAAAGAAGAATTCAGATTATTTGTGAATTTTATAACCGTTCAAAAATTTTGCCGTGGCGGCGGTAAAATGGTTGATGATATCGCTGCGGCCGGTATCTAAGGCGGCAATCTGAGCCATATCATCATCCGACAGTTTGAAATTCCACACATCAAAGTTTTGAATAATACGTTCTTTATGCACGGACTTTGGAATGACTACAACACCGCGGTCAATATTCCAGCGCAGAATCACTTGCGCCGCCGTTTTATTATATTTTTTAGCAATATTATTCAGCATTTCGTTTTGGAAAATGCCTTTAGTTCCCTCGGCGAAAGGTCCCCAAGCTTCCGGCTGCACGCCAAATTCATTCATAATAGCAATAGCTTCTTTTTGCTGGAAAAACGGGTGCAGCTCCACCTGATTAACCATCGGCGTAACTTCAGCGTTTAGGCACAAATCAGCCAAACGGTCGGGATAAAAATTAGAAACGCCGATAGCGCGGATTTTACCTTCTTTATACAATTCCTCCATAGCGCGCCAAGAGCCGTAATAGTCATTAAACGGCTGATGAATTAAATATAAATCCAAGTAATCCAAACCCAATTTTTCCAACGAGGTATAGAAAGCCTTTTTAGCGTTCTCGTAGCCGGCGTCTTGAATCCACAGCTTAGTGGTAATAAACAGTTCATCGCGTTTGATTCCGCTTTTTGCAATGGCTTTGCCCACTGCTTCTTCATTCATATAAGCGGCGGCGGTATCAATCAGACGATAGCCGGTTTCCAGAGCTTCGCCGACAACTTTTTCACACTCCTCGGCATCGGGAACCTGAAAAACGCCAAAACCAAGCAAAGGCATTTCCACACCGTTATTCAGTTTTTTATATTCCATAGCAATCTCCTTTTATTTTGCAGGTTTAAGCGGGCCGTAAAAGAACGAGGCCGTAGCGCCGCCGTCAATCAAAAAATCCGAACCGGTAATAAACGCACCGGCAGAAGTCATCATCAATTCGGCAACATTGGCAACTTCATCAGCTGTCCCCGGACGTCCGGCCGGACATTTGGCAAACATATTTTTATAGAAATCGCCGCGCGGGCCGTTAAATTCATCAATCGCCAGCGGAGTAACAATAATCCCCGGAGAAATGGAATTGATACGCGCACCGCGTTCGCCCCATTTAACGGCTTCAGCCATAACCCGTTTTACATTGCAGCGTTTAGCCAGCTGATAAGCATGCAGGGTATCGCGGATATTTTCCGGCTGCAATAAATCAAGTTTAAGCAAATCTTCGGTCGGAGTGCAAGCCAGCTGCTCGTCTTGCTCAGGCGTCAGAGCCGGCATACGGTGACCGGATTGGCTGGAAATGGTAACACCAACGCCGCCGCGCTTAATAACTTTGCCGACTTCTTCCAGCAACACAGCAGTGCCGTATAAATCAACCTTCAAAATTGTTTCTATCGGCGCTTGGCTCGGCGACACGCCGGCGGCGTTGACAAGCATGGCAATTTCACCGTATTTTTGAGCATAAGCAATAATATTTTTGATAGAATCGCGTGAGGACAAATCCATTTCCACGGCTTCGGTATCAAAACCGGCATTAGTCATAATTTGGGCAATATTCTGCGCATTGTGCAGATTTTTATCGCCGATAATAATTTTTTTATCCGCTCCCAGACGGCGGGCAATCGCCATACCGATTTGCCCGGCGCCGGTTAAAAGCATTACATCTTTAGCCATCAATAAAATCTCCTGTTATTTTAATTTGCCGTATTCTTCATCAGTAACCGGTTCCAGCCATTCGTTGGAAGCACCTTCGGCCGGAACAGCCAAGGCAATATGCGTAAACCAGCTGTCTTTAGCCGCACCGTGCCAATGCTTTACCTCGGCCGGAATATTTACCACATCGCCGGCATGCAGTTCCTGCGCCGGTTTGCCCCATTCCTGATAATAGCCGCGTCCGGCAGTAACCAGCAGAATTTGTCCGCCTTTGTGATGAATATGCCAGTTGTTGCGGCATTTAGGTTCAAATGTAACATTGGCAATATGCACGCCCTCATTTGTCAGAGGCTGCAGATAGCTTTTGCCGATAAAATATTTAGCATAAGCCACGTTTTCCGTACCAAAGCCGAATAGCACATTTTTAGCCGCGGCTTCGGATGCAATGTTCAAAATCTCTGCTACTTGTTCATCAGTCAAGCCGTTGTGCTTGCCGATGTTGATATGGCTGTTGAGCTGGCTTTCTACACCGTTGATAGAAGCCAGCATGGCAATCGTTGCCAGTTCACGGGTTTGCCAGTCTACATTATCGCGGGCAAAAATATCGCCGAACAAATGGGCTTTCAAATATTCATCAACCGCCGGAGCAAACTCAAACAATTTGCCTTTTACCGGAGCGCCGACCAGTTTGGTTTGGTTTTCCGTACCGAATTCCAAGCTTGTGCCTTGCGGTTTGGCAGACGGCAAAGCGCCCTGCTCGTCTTTATTGCCGCGCTCTTCTTCCAAAGCCATCAGCGTGCCCAAAGCGTTCAAGCTGCGCGGAAAGCCGCAGTAAGCATAAACTTGAGTCAAAATTTCTTTATATTCATTTACGGTTACGCCGTTATCCAAGCCTTTAACCAAAGCTTGTTTCAAGCCTTTCTGGTCGCCGCGCGCCGCATAGGCGGCAGCTTCGGCAATGGATTGCTGTTTTGCATTCAAACTATTTTCAGCCATAGTATTTTCTCCTAAAAATAAAGATGTTCCGATAATGATTGTACTTAAAACTTTTTTCAGCATTTTAAACTCCTCAATTTGTTGTCTGAAATGAGTGTAATCTTTAGAGCTTACTCTAAGTCAAGAGTTTTTTCTAAAAATTTATATAAAATAATTCTTGCATTACCGAAAATAATATTGTATATAAAAAACATAACTCCTTCCTTATTGAGTTTATAAATAAAAAAGCTGAGAAACTTCTGCCGTTGGCGGAGGTTTCTTTTTTTGAGGAAAATAAAAATGATTAGTTTGCTTAGTGTTTTTATCGGCGGCGGTATCGGTTCGGCTTTACGCTGGCTTTGCTGCAGTTTTATTCCGTCACATTGGGGAACAATGTTTGTAAATGTGGCCGGCGCCTTTTTAATCGGCTGCGCCTATTCTTATTTTGCCAAAAGCAGCCTGAGCGCCGAAGCAAAGTTATTTGTAATGACCGGCCTGCTCGGCGGATTTACAACATTTTCAACCTATTTGCTAAACTTTATTACCTTACTGAATGAAAATAAAATTGCCGAAGGTTTCGCCTATTTGCTTATTTCTGTTTTGCTGGGCAGCTTGTTTCTGCTGGCAGGAATAAAACTTGCGGCCTGATTTGATTTTACTTGACTTAAAAAACAAAATTCATATATTGAACCTGGATTTTGTATAATTTTGTTTAATTTATTATCATTATGAAGTTAAAGTATATTACTTGCACCGGAGCTGACGAATATACAAATATTGATGATTTGTCAGCCTTGCTTAAAGAATATCCGATAGCAGAAATCGGTATTCAGGTATCTAAAAAAGATGTTGCGGATAACCATGCACGCTTTGATTGGCTTATAGCTCTGCAAGAAAAGATTGTTGAGCAAAAACTTGCTCCTAACCTGGCTTTGCATATCAGCGGTGAATGGATTCAACAATTTGCAAACCGCGCCGTTATTCCGGAATTGGACTATTTTTTGACATTGCCGGATGGCCGGAACGGCTGTTTTATCAAACGTCTGCAAATTAGCTTTTCACTTGGAAAAGACTATCGCATAGACTTTGGGCGCTTTTGTCAGGCTATGACGGATAAGGCTTGTATGCCGATTGTGTTGCCGTATAATGACCGCAATGCCGAGTTCCTCAAAAAACTGCGCAGTAAAAACATTAAATTTGACTGCCTCTACAACTCGCCGAAAGAAAATTATCCCATTCAGTTTGAACGCCCTGCCCTACGCGGCTGTGTACAGGGATATTATGGAAATTTAGATGCTGGAAACGTAGCTGAAACACTGCAGCTTCTGTCTACTATGGTTAGATTTAGCCGCAGCATATATATTGAGGCCGAAAATACCCTCAAAAATGCTGCCGGACATCTGGATTTGCAAAAATGCGAAGCCTTTATCAAAAACGCTTTGCCTTTTGCTAAATAAATGTAAAAAAAATCGCCTTAAAAACTAAGGCGATTTTTTTGTTTATAAGATTAAAATAAAAATACCTTTACAAAAATCAGTTTATCTATATCATACAAATGAAAGTGCAATAGTACTTTTAGGGCGTAGTAACCCTTTTAGACCTAGTCGCTTGAGCATAAACGACTTAAAACTTTTATGCCGATTTCCGTTGGACGGATGTCGGCTAAATAAGGCTATGTGCTGAATAAGCCGAGCCGTTTGATATTGTACGGTTTCTGAACATCCGCCCGCCATTTTGGTGGGTTTTGTTTTATGTAACAATTTCAGGAGGTTTAGAAATATGGATAATAATTTGAAATATAACAATAAATTTGCAGAAAGAAATAGTGTTATCTTTCGTCAGTTCTCCGTCATCTTTGGGCTTGTCCCGAAGATCTTGTTGCAGCA
>CAVGVF010000084.1:0-5032 GCA_963632615.1 uncultured Eubacteriales bacterium | reverse complement strand
GGGGCGAGGTTAAAAACAATATCTTATTAAAGGGATTGAATGTCGTGTGTCAATACGCCGCACTTTTGGAGCGACGTGTACAAAATGGTACACGAGCGAGAAAAGCGCAAGTAGTGACCCGACAGACAAACCCGACAGGCCGTAGTATGATAGAAATGCTCGGCGTGCTGGCTATAATCGCCGTTCTGTCTGTCGGAGGAATCGCCGGTTACTCCAAAGCCATGGAGAAATTTAAGCTAAATAAATCTGTTAATCAAATTATTACGATTATGAGTAATCTGCAACCATATTTATTGCAAAAAGACCATAGCTTATATTTTGGGAACAAAGAAGCAATAGGAGCTGGTTTTATACCAGATGATATGGTTATTGATGAAAACACTATAAAAAATGCAAATAATCAATATATTAGAATTTACGATGGTGGCGAGCAAGATAATTCATATATTACTGTTATGGTTTACCCTATTACATTAGATGATTGTTTATTTTATTCAGCTCAAAACTGGAGCTCTGTTTTTACAGGATTTGATATAACAAATGAAGCAGCTGGAGTTGTTCCAGATATCGGCTTCGATTTTTATGAAGATTGGATTTCTAATGATACAGCTTATATAACCGCCAAGAGTATGCCTGTAACGCCAAATAAAATTGTTTCAGTATGTCAAACCTGTATTAATAATAAAGATGATTACTGTTTAATAGATTTTGTTTATGTTTATGGAAATATAAATAACTAAATACTATTTTACTCCGTCTTTTATCTTGGCAACTTCGCCGCGGGCAAGCGCGTCACAGCGTTCGTTTTCGGGGTGTCCGTTATGTCCTTTCACCCACAGCCAGCGAATTTCATGCTGCTGCGTCAATTCGTCCAAGCGCTGCCATAAATCAATATTTTTAACCGCCTGCTTTTTATTTGAAGTCTGCCAGTTGTTGCGTTTCCAATTTGCCAGCCATTCGGTAATGCCGTTCATCACATATTTGCTGTCGGTATAGAGTGAAATATTGCACTTGGTTTTAAGCGCGCTCAACGCCATAATCACCGCCATCAGCTCCATCCGGTTGTTGGTGGTGTTTTCTTCTCCTCCGCTCAGTTCTTTTTCAATATCCTTATAGCGCAAAATCGCACCCCAGCCGCCAACTCCGGGGTTGCCGGAACAAGCTCCGTCCGTAAAAATCTCCACTCTTGCCGTCATCTATTCCACTTTTCGTAAAAACTCGTTAAAAAATTCATTGATAAGCCATTCGTTGTTTTCTTCATTTGTCCGCAAAGCTTTAGCCACAAACGAACGTAAATTATTTTTCAGCCCGCTTATGCGAAATGATTTCGGGGCAGCACGCTCGGCTCCAACCACGCCGTCCAGCAGCAAATCATCTTCCACCTGCGGCGACAAAATTATTTCAATGCGCGTAAACTTCAAAATTCCCCGCGGCGGCAAACGCAATTCCGGTTTGGTTATCAGGTTCAAATGCCCTGCTATCCCCTGAATGGCGTACATCTGGTTATAATCCAAAAAACGCACCTTGTTATTAACACCGCCGTAATTTTCGGTAGTGCAAGTCAGATAAAGCTCGCTGGCAATCACATTGCTTTCATTTTTGCAAAATACATCAAACGAAACTTTGACATATTTACGCACCGCCTTGCCTTTTTTGCTTTTCAGATACAGGATTTCCGCCTCATCGTTCTGTACAATTTCCAGCTTGCGGTTTTCTATCATCAGTTCCACATTGGGCTGAGGCTGCCGCCCGAACATTCCGGCAATCACCGAATACGGAGCCGGCACGTTATTTGAGCCGGAGCGAATATAAATATGGCTGCCGATGGTCGTCATCAGCGGTGCTAAATCCGACTTTGGAATATATGTCGCCAAATAGCCGTCGCCGTTTTTATCGCAGGCAATTATATGGTTGCGCACTTTGTTGTGGCTTGGAATGGTACAGCCGGAAATGGCGTTTTCCACCCAGCTCATAAAGCGGTGCACGTTATGGACTTTTATTTTGCTTTTTGCCACGTCGCCGACTTCACAGTCGCGGGAACATTCCACACCCCAAATAACTACGCCGCCTTCGGAATTGCCGAAACCGGATATACACTTGGAAAGATTGCGCCGGTCGTCGTTGCACAGCGCCTGTCCGTGCTTGCCGGTGGAAGCTGCTTGCTTAAAATCCAAAAACAGCTCTTCGCTCTGCCGTTCGCGGATAAACTCGTCAAGCGCGTCTTCGCCAAAATAGACCAGCTTTTCAAATATATCTTCAGCTCTTGACATGGCGGAATCTCCTGTTGTTGCATTTATGGCTTATAATATCACAATCCGCTTAAAAACGCAAATACTTCTCAACCACATCATAGCTTGGGTAGTCATGCAGATTGCCCAAAAGCGTATAAGTAGGCTTGCTGACAAACAGCCGGCGCGCCACGCGCTGAATATCGTCTTTATTGATAGCGTTGATTTTTTCCACAATTTCTTCAACCGGAATCACACGGTTATATAAAAGGTGCTGTCTGGCGATAACTTCGGCGGTGGAGGACGAACTCTCCAAAGCCATCAGCATACTTGCCTTAAGCTGAACTTTTACCCGCTCCAATTCTTTGTCGGTTACATATTCATTGACGATTTTTTTCAATTCATCAGCCACCACCGGCATATATTGCTTGATTTCTTCTTCATTCAAACCGGCGTAAATACCAAACATACCGCTGCCGGTATGCGCGTTGGCAAAACTGTATACCGTATAAACCAAGCCGCGTTTTTCACGGATTTCTTGGAACAAACGAGAAGACATACTGCCGCCCAGCAAGGTAGAAAGCACGGTTACCGGATAATAGTCCGCATCGTTATAAGGCACGCCTTCAAAGCCAAGCAAAACCTGAGCCTGCTCAATATCGCGGGTTTTGATGGACGAGCCGCCGGTATAATGCTGGGCATCTTTCACATAGTCTGTTTTTGCCCGCAGTCCGGACATACGGTCTTCCACCATTTTTACAAATTCATCATGGTTTAAATTACCTACAGCGGCAACCACCATATTTTCGGCGGCGTAATTGTGTTTCATATAATCATGCAGCTTGTCGGCGTTAAATGAGCGGACTTTTTCCGCCGGACCGAGAATGCTGCGCCCCAAAGCCTGATTAGCAAAAGCCGTTTCTTGGAAATAGTCATAAACAATATCGCTCGGATCATCATTGGTTTGTTTGATTTCCTGCACCACAACTTCTTTTTCTTTTGCCAGCTCCGAAGCGTCAAAAATCGGCGCCATAATCAAATCTGCCAGCACATCAGTAGCCAATTCCACATCATTTTTGAGCATTTTAGCATAAAAAGCCGTAAATTCGCGCGAGGTATAAGCGTTGGTTTGACCGCCCACGTTTTCTATATCCTCGGAAATCTGCAGCGAGTTACGTTTTTTAGTGCCTTTAAACACCGTATGTTCCACAAAATGAGAAATTCCGTTTCTTTCCAGCGTTTCGCAGGCGCTGCCGGTGTTTACCCAAATTCCTAAAGAAACCGTTTCAGTCTGCGGACGCTCCACTGTCGCCACTCGCAAACCGTTTTTCAATGTTGTTAATTTAACTTCCATAAAAAATCTTGCCTTATCCTAAAAAATTACGTATGACAGTATTATATTGTCTGATTAGGATAAATCAACACAAAACTGATAAGGGGGTATATAATGGGGACAAAATTACATTTTGCGGTAGTGCTTTCAGGCTGCGGACGCGCCGACGGTTCGGAAATTCATGAGGCGGTCAGCGCTATGCTTTGCATAGAGAATATGGGCTGCACCTATCAATGCTTTGCGCCGGATATCGACCAAGCGGCGGTGGTAAACCACCTCAACAACCAGGCTATGAATGAAAAACGCAATGTTTTGGTGGAATCTGCCCGCATTGCCCGCGGCAATATTCTAGATCTGAAAGAATTTAACACAAAAGATTATGACGCCATTATATTCCCCGGCGGACTAGGCGCCGTTACCAATTGGTGCGATTTTGCCGGACGCGGTGTTTCCTGCAATATCAACACCAGCGTAAAGCAAGTTATCCGCAAATGCTGGGAAGACAAAGTGGTTATCGGCGCAATGTGCATTGCTCCGGTGCTGATTGCTTTGGTTTTGGCGGATAAACACGTTAAATTCACGCTCGGCGCCGGCGGCGATACCGCCAAAAAGCTGGAAGAGCTCGGCGCTGTGCATGAAGAAGTCGGCGTTACCGATGTTTGCATAGACCGTGAAAATTTGGTTTGCAGCACCCCTGCTTATATGCTTGCCACCAATATGCTGGACGTTTGCCAAGGCGCGCAAAATATGGTCGGGGCAATCTGTCAGCTGCTGGAAGAGCAAAGAAGCTAGAAAAAATATTTAGTTAAAAGAAAAAGTAACGTGGCAGGAATTCTTATCTTTTTGGCAAGCATTGCAAGCGTTGTTAATGTCTTCCAAAGAGGCGTCACGCAAACATTTTCTGGAACCGTAACATAGTTTTGCTCCCCAAAAAACTGTGGTTTTACCGTCAATTAAAATATAGGAATGGCGAATTTCATCGGATAACGGCTTTGCTACATTAGTCAGCAGATAGCGGCAAAAGTTTGGCGCCCAACCGCTGCTTACATATTGATTGTTTTCATTTTTTACATCAACGCCAAAATGTACGCTCATCAATATCCCTTGACCTTCTGAAAAAACATACAAATAATTGCCAACAGAATCATAAAGATTGCCGTATTCATATTTCCAGTTTGACGGCACGGCTCCCATTGCCGCTATATAATTACTGACATTAACTCTATCTCCAGTACCGCTGGACAGCTTGAAATCATCAATATGTTCTAAAATCCCTTGAATAAAATAAGCATATTCCTTCATGGCTTTATTCATTTTCCACATTTCCATCGCCTTGGAATAGCCGGCAATTCCTCCGACACTTAGCACGCCGATAATAGCCAGCACGCCCAGCATTTCTATCATAGAACGGCCAAGTTGCAACACACTCTTATAGTCATCCTTGGCTTTGAGCGTCAGCTCATTCGCCGAG
>CAVGVF010000083.1:0-5542 GCA_963632615.1 uncultured Eubacteriales bacterium | reverse complement strand
GTCTAACCTAGCGTAATTGCCGTTCAGCTGCTGAGAGAGCTTGGCAAAATTCTGCGCAAAAACCTCATCATTTTTGGCTGTTTCAGAGGTCACGCCGTCAACAAAGCTCTGATAGGCGGCAAAATATTCTTTTTCATCCATTTTTAAGCTTCCTTATTCAACAAATCTTTTAAGTCATACAATTTCTGCAAAGCCTCGCGCGCCGTCAAATCATCCGGATTTATTTTTTCCAGCTCTTCCATTACCGGCGATTTTTTAACCGCTTTCGGAGCATACGAAAACAGCGGCAGCTCAGCATCCAGTCCGTTTAAATTTTTATGCTGATTTTCATTTTCCAGCTTAGACAGCACCTGTTCGGCACGTTCCAAAACCGCATTCGGCAAACCGGCTAATTTTGCCACATGAATTCCGTACGAGCGGTCGGCGGCTCCGTCTATAACTTCATGCAAAAAGATAACTTCGCCTTTAAATTCCTTGATTTTCATACAGTGCAGCGTCATCGCCTTCAAGCGCCCCACTAAGTCCGTAAGCTCGTGATAGTGCGTGGCAAACAAAGCGCGGCACTTGTTGACCTCATGCAGATATTCCACCACCGCCCAAGCGATTGAAAGCCCGTCAAAAGTAGCGGTTCCGCGCCCGATTTCATCCAAAATCACAAAAGAGCGGCGGTCGGCACGGTTCAAAATAGAAGCGGTTTCCACCATTTCCACCATAAAAGTAGAACGCCCGCGCGCCAAATCGTCTGAAGCGCCGACCCGTGAAAATACCTTATCCACATAGCCGATATGCGCCGATTTTGCCGGAACATACGAGCCCATCTGCGCCATAATCGCAATAATGGCATTCTGCCGCAAAAAGGTAGACTTACCGGCCATATTCGGACCGGTCAGCAGCCAAATTCGGTTAGAATCCACATTCAAGCTGCAATTATTGCCGACAAAACTGCCCTCATGGCTGCGGCGAATCGCCTCTTCCACCACCGGATGCCGCCCGTCTTCTATTTCAAAAGCATAGCTGTCATCAATTTCCGGACGGCAATAGTTATTTTCCAAAGCCAAATCAGCCAAAGCCTCGCCCACATCCAATTCCGCCAAAGCATTAGCCGTGCGGGTAATATCATCCGCCGCCAGCAAAATACTATGCACTAAATTATCAAAAATCGCCAATTCCAAAGCCAAAGCTTTTTCGGCCGCGCCGCGAATCTGATTTTCCAGCTCTGTTAATTCCACCGTAGTGAAACGCGCCGCATTCAGCACTGACTGCCGGTGTATAAATTCCGGATTGCCCAGCACCTGCGATGCTTCTTTGTTAGGAATTTCAATAAAATAGCCAATCACATTGTTGTATTTGATTTTTAAATGCTCTATTCCGGTCTGCTCCACATATTTGCTCTGCAGGTTCAAAATATAGTTATGCCCCTTGTTTTTCAAATCGCGCACGGCATCAAGCTCCGGACTGTAACCGGCTTTAATAAAATCGCCGTCGCGCGCCAAAAGCGGCAGATCATTAGAACGGTCTTCCACCCACAGCGCTCCGGCCAGCATATTAACCAGCATAGAGTGGTCGCCGAATCTCTGCAAAACATTAGCCACCGCTGCCGGCAGCTCATCTACCACATCAATCGGCTTAAACGCTTCAATCAAGGTTTTCAGCTTCGGCAGACTGCCCAAAGTCACGCCGATAGCCAGCAAATCGCGGGGGCCTCCGCGTCCCACGCCCAGCCTTGAAACCGCTCGTTCCACATCCGGACAGCTTTTCAAAACGGTACGAAGATTTTCACGCACATCCTGATGCTTCAAGAAAAATTCCACCACATCCAGGCGCTGATTTATTTTATCCACATTCAACAGCGGATTAGCCAAGCGGTTAGCCAGCAATCTGGCTCCGGCGCCGCTCACGGTTCTGTCCAGCACCGAAATCAGCGTGCTGCCGCGCGGGCCTTCCAGCAAATCCAAATTATGACGGGTCGCCGCGTCTATTTCCATATATTGGCTGCTTAAAATTTTTACCGGACGGGCAATGCGCGGCATTTTACCTTTTTGCGTATTTTCAACATAATCCAGCAAAATTCCGGCCGCCGAAATTTCCGGCTTGCTAAAGCTGCCGAAAGAATCCAGCGTGTTTACCTGATAAAACTCTAAAATGCGCTTTTCGGCATTGCCGCTGTTAAAACGCGCCTGTGGCAAAACCGAAAGTTTTTCTTTATATTCGTTCAGCAAATGGAACAAATCCGGATTTTGCAGCAGCGTATCCGCCACCAGAATTTCGCTCGGCGCCAGGCGGTCAATGGCCGTATGCAGCTCCGCCGCCTCATTTTTGGCGCTGACTTCCAAAAGCTGGGTATAAAACACGCCGGTCGAAAGGTCTATCCAAGCCAAACCGAACTCATTATTTATTTTAGCCAAACACAGCAAATAGTTATTTTTCCGCGAATCCAAAATTGTGTCTTCGGTAATGGTTCCGGGTGTAACCAACCGCACCACATCGCGCCGCACAATGGCTTTATAGCCGCGTTTTTTAGCTTCGGCCGGGTCTTCCATCTGTTCGCAGATAGCTACTTTAAAGCCTTGTTTCATCAGCTTTGCCATATAGCTTTCATAGGCGTGAAAAGGCACGCCGCACATCGGCACATCTTTACCGTCGGCCTTGCCGCGCTTAGTCAAGGCAATATCCAAAGCCTTTGACGCCGTTATTGCGTCTTCAAAAAACAGCTCATAAAAATCGCCCATGCGATAAAACAGCAAATAGTCCTGATGGGCTTTTTTCAGCTCCATATACTGCACCATTGCCGGTGTCAAATTACTTTTTTCAGTCATTGCAAAATTAAACCTATTTAAACTTATTGTATACTACAATAAATCTGATTTGAGTCTAGCATTTTATCAACTTTATCATACGGGATAATGCCGATGTTTAATAATATGAAACGCCTTTTAGGGCTTGAAAAAGATTCTTCATTTTCTACCCGCGTGCTGATTTTATCCCTGCCTTCAGCGGTATTGTTTACCACTTTGGCTTTTTTCGGGCTGATTACACCGCCTACGGCCTTAATTTGCTATATTGTCATAATTATTTTCAATATGTTTTCGCTTTTCCCGCTCAGCTATGAAATGCAGTCGCTCAAGCAATACATTTATTCGCTCGCCAACGAGCAAGAAGGCAATTCGAGTCCGAATCTTTCGGAAAAAGACGCGCAGAAAATCGCCGATGCGGTTAATTCCATTCATCGTTTCTGGACATCCAAAGCCGAATCCTTGGAAGCGCAGACCATGTCGGACGCCGCAGTTTTAGACACTCTGCCCGACCCTATTTTGATGCTGGACGGCGAAGGCACCATAACCGGCAGCAATCTTTCTGCCCGCAGGCTTTTGGGTGAAAACATTGTCGGCAGCAACATCGCATCAATCATCAACGTCAATATTTTTGTAGCTTCCATAGAAAAGGTGCTGAAAGGCAAAAGCGAATCCGAAAGCCTGGTTTTTCACGCCGGCGGCAAAATAGGCAAGCGCATTTATTCACACATTACCAAGCTTCCATGGTATTCCAAGGGGCGTGCAGTGGCGGTTGTTTCTATTTATGACATCAGCAAAGCCATGAGCCTGGAAAAAATGCAGTCGGATTTTGTTGCCAACGCCAGCCACGAACTGCGGACGCCGCTTTCGGTTATTTCCGGATTTATTGAAACCTTGCAGACTTCGGCCAAAGACGATGCCGATGCCCGAGAAGCTTTTTTGGGCATTATGAAAGAGCAAGCCGATTATATGTCTAACCTGATAGAAAATCTGCTGTCGCTTTCCCGTGCGGAAATGGCGCAGGATAAAGAGCTGAAAGACAAAGTCAGCATTTCCGAAGTGATTGATGATGTTACGGAAGCCCTAAAAATCAAAGCTTTTCAGCATTCGGTAAATTTGAAGATTTCCGAACAAGGGCGAATCCCGAAAGTTATCGGCGACAAGCAGGAAATTCATCAAATTTTGCAGAATTTATTGGATAATGCCATAAAATACGCGCAGGAAAATTCGGAAGTAACGGTGGATATCAAAACTGTTCCGGAAATTCCGGCCGGCAGCGGACAAAATGTGGCTCAAGGCAAAGCCGTCAGCATTGCCATAAACAATAAAGGCCCGAAAATCGCCAAAGAAGACTTGGCTCGTTTGACCGAAAAATTTTACCGCATGCAAATTCATAAGGATATGAAAATCCGCGGCACCGGTTTGGGGTTGTCTATTGCTAAGCAGATTATTATGCATCATCATGGAAATTTGACTGTGACTTCAACCACTTATAACGGCACGACTTTTACTGTTTATCTGCCGGTTAAACAATAAAATTGCCATATTATTGCATAAGTACCGATTCTGCCAAGATTGCCGGAACAGACTGTGCGTCATGTCCGGCAATGACTGGTGCTTGGAACGTTGGCTTAGTGTTTGTTAAAGCGTCTTTAACTCTTCCGCTTTCAGCGTCATTCTTCGGCGTGAACGAAGTGAACTGTCCGGAGAATCCAGGAATTTTATGGCAATATTATTGAATGCAGTAAACAACGCAGCCTCTCGTCCATTCTCCGTCATTACCGGATTTATTCCGGTAATCTTGTTGCAGCGAGTCTCTTACTTAGTCAATAAATTTGCCATATTATTGCATAAGTACCGGTTCACACAAGATTGCAAGAACAGACTGTAAGTCATGTCCGACAATGATAGTAAAAGACGTGGCAGGTTTAAAATAGAGAAACACCCAAGTTAGGAGCAAGGGTGTTTCGGAGAAAAACTGCCGTCTGTAAATGAGAGTGAACGGCAATTAAAAGGAAAATGCGGGCGGCTGTCGGATATCACTCAAGCTGTCACGCTTTTCCTAACTCAGTAATATTTCCATGCAATAGCGCAAGTATTACCTTGTTTGCAGGCACATGCGTTTGCAGCTGTGGTAACAGACATCGGAACAGCTAAAGATGAACCGCCAGGACATGCCGTAGCTGCAGATGTGCCTGATACAGGCTTTGAATCGTCATCGGCCATAGGAGAAACTGCCTCACTTGATGATTTCGCTGCCGCTTTTGTATCTGATGAACCAGAGTTTGCTGTTTTGAAATTTACGCTAGTACCACCTTGGCAGCCAATTTTGTCGCTTAACACTTTATTGCCGATTGATGTACCTTGTGCCGCTATCGCAATCAAGCCGGAAGAATAACCTGAACCCCAGTCATTTGTCGCTAGAGTAATGCAGGCTTCACGGGACAAACCGTCAAACACGATATTGAAAGCCTTGTTGTCATTATCTGTAGTACTGTCCGCTGTGCCAATGTAAACCTGACCGTTAAAAGCATTGGTTAAAGTAGAAGTTGTACCTAGTTCATCAGGCACAACACCCATATCAACAGCAGATTGATTAGTCAGACCAGAATATGTTTTTTGCTGAGCATACAAAGTTTTGATGTTGGCAACCAGCATAGAAACGTTATCAGCAACCTTGTTTGTTTTGAATTTGTTCATAGCTTTAGAGTAACCGGCAATACCGCCAACGGATAACACACCGATGATGG
>CAVGVF010000082.1:0-5798 GCA_963632615.1 uncultured Eubacteriales bacterium | reverse complement strand
GCGTGGTTGTGCGCGCTGACATCACTTTCAGCTGGAAAGCCCTCGACTTCTACCTCCGCGGCAGCCAGTTCCTGGAAGACAAGCACACCACCGTCATCAACGCCGGTGTAAAGTTCAATTTCTAGCGAGGCGCCCATGCTGAAAAAGTTTTTGCTTTACACCGCCGTATTTTTAGGAGCTTTCGGACTGGTTTTTCTTGCCCTGCGTCAGCCGGAACCACCGTCTGTTTCTAATCTGCCGCCGATTGATAAAATCGTTGTCCGCAAGTCTGAACGCACGCTGCAGCTGCTTTCCGCCGGCCAAACCGTCAAAACCTACAAAATAGCGCTGGGACGCAATCCGGTGGGGCACAAACAGCGCGAAGGCGATTCTAAAACTCCGGAAGGCCGCTATCACATCACGCACCACAATCCAAACAGCGCCTATCATCTCTCTTTGGGCATTTCTTACCCCAACCGGCAAGACCGCGAAAATGCCGAAAAACTGGGTGTTTCCGCCGGCGGCAATATTATGATTCATGGACAGCCGAATTTTATGCCGTTTTTCGGGCGCATGCACAGCCTGGTTGACTGGACGCAAGGCTGCATCGCCGTGACAAATGCGGAAATAGAAGAAATTTACGCCGCAGTGCCCGACCAAACCCCTATCGAAATTCTGCCGTAAGAATTAAATCGTTTTTTCTTTTTTTCAACGCAAAAAAAGCAGCCCGTTTTGCAGACTGCTTCGGAGGTTTACTTGAAGTTTAAGTGTTTGTTTTTACCTTGTAAACTGATGAAATTTCATAAGCGTCGTGACTATCATTTCTGAATTTGCTTCGGACTTCCTTTGTGCGGTCAAAGGCTTCCGCCCTAACTGATAAGACACATCCGTTGAATAAAGCGTTGCAATGTCTCTTTTTGCCGGACGCGGCCGCGGCGTATGAACACCAGTCTCTATAAGGCTGTCTCTAAAAAAATCGGTATGCATATTATTCATAAGCGACCTCATTTATTATCAATGACAATATAAAATGTAACACGTTTTTTGCAAAATGTCAAGTTTTTATCGTAAAATCAGCCGATTAGTTTGCAAAAAGCCGCATCTTTGCCCTATCCGCAGCCCAAAATGCAAAATAATTATGCTTTTTTTTGAAAAAAATGCTTGCATTTATAAAAAATATGGCATAAAAGAATATCGAAAAGTTAATGAACAACGCTCGCTGCTTTGTTTTTTGAATGCTTTTTGTTGGGGCGTCGCCAAGTGGTAAGGCATCGGCTTTTGGTGCCGACATTCGTTGGTTCGAATCCAGCCACCCCAGCCACCACAAAGATAAGTCCTTGATATTCAAGGGCTTTTTTGCGTTATAAAACGCATTTTTACGGCAATTTGGGGTGATACACCATCCTGATACACCAACGCCCTATCCGGCTTTTTCTCAAAATCGGTCAGCATAACAAAGTTATCCACAGTTTAGGAAACAAATAAATGCTGATGAATCGCGTGCAACTCAGAAACAACACCTGGTATTTTAGAGCCAGAATACCGGCTCCGCTGCAATATCTCGCTCCGGTAAAATATTTCTTCCGCTCTCTGCACACCGGAAACCGCAAAGAAGCACTTGCCAAGAGCCTATCGCACAGTTATATACTGGACCTCGAAATAAAACTTTTGAGGAAACTGGATATGCTCATAAAAAACGGCAAGATTGTTCTGGATAAAGACGACATCAACAAAATCATCAAATACAAACTTGACCAACTCACGGACGCTTTGTCTGATAACTATGACGATATTGTTGACGGAACTTTTGATAAAGACAGTATTTCGGTTTTCAATGGCAACACCAGCGATGACGAACACGTGGCAAGTTCTATGGAAAACGTTTTCCGAGAATACATCACCGACCTGAAAGACAAGCCTGAAACTCATCATAGTGTGATAAAGCAAATCAACCGCATCATAGATACAAATATGACGCTGATTCAAGAAGTTAAATCCGTTAAAACCTCGCAGAAAACGCTGTTTAACGCCCTTAAAGGAGTTGATAAGTACACCGCTGATATGATTGAGTGCGAACACGATGACAAAACAATGGACAAGTGGATTCATCCGATGGTGAACGCCTGCTTAAAGTCGCTAAGCGGCAAAAATAACGCACAGCGTTCCGCCAACACTATCAAAACTCCGTGGGAAGACGTATTCAAAGAGTATGCCCTGACTAAGAAACGGCAATCTGTAAGAAAGTTGAGCGACAACACAATCATTCAAAACAAAACATCAATCTACACTTGTTTTCAAATGATACACAAAGATTACATTGAAGATTTGAACTACAAAGATTGCAAAAAGGTTTCCCGAGACGTTTTCAATCTTCCGAAAAAATGGGAAGACAAATGCAAAAGGTTCCACACCACTCTTGACGCAATGTTGGAAAAAGAAAATGAAGACTGTATTTCACGCGGAACGGCTAAAAGGTATCTTATAACATTCAAGAGTTTTCTGCTATTTTGCAAAAAGAACCATTATCTTGAAACAAGCCTGCACGATGAATTGGATATTCCCAAAGGTAAAAGTCTCCACAGCCGAGCCGGCTTTACTGATGATGAGTTGAAAAAGATATTCAATCCTAAAACTTACCCAAGAAAAATCGCCATTGACAGAATATATGATTTCTGGGTTCCGATAATCGCTTTATATTCCGGAATGCGCCTAAACGAGATTTGCCAGTTATACATTGATGATGTTGTCAAATTTAATAAGAACATCTACTACTTCAACCTTACAGACGAGAGAAAAGACCAGACACTAAAAACAAAGCAATCTAAAAGATTGGTTCCAATTCATCCTATGATTATCAAATTAGGGTTTTTAGACGTTATTAAAAGGGCTAAAGCATTGAAACAGGAACGGGTATTCTATCAACTCAAATACTCCACTAAAAACCATTACAGCAACGCTGTGAGCAACTGGTTTCAGCATTATAGCAAAAAAATTGGAATTGATGACAAAGACAAAGTGTTTCACAGTTTTAGACATACAGTCAAGCAGCACTTAAGAGATGCTGGAGTGCCACAAGAATATCAAAACTGCCTATGCGGCTGGGAGGGTGCCGATACCGGCGAAACATCATACGGCGGAAATTTCAAAATAGAACAACTCTATGAATATATTTCTATGCTGCAATATCCTTGTTTGGATAAAATATTCAAAAAACTTAAGAAAGATTAGTATAAGTGTGGGGCTTTTTTTCTCAAGCCCCTGCACATTATCAAATATTATTTAGCAACGGTGGATTTTTCTTTTTTCTTGGCATCTTTTTTTGCTGATACTTTTTTTGTTTTTTTATTTGCATACGCTGCAATTTGCTCATCAAATTTACCACCATTTAACATTGATTTTAAACCATCCAAAATTTGAATATGGTTATATTCACTCTTTAATACTGTATTTTGAAAAATTTTATACGCACCGCATCTTAAAGTAATAACGGTATAATCGCCGACATCTTTTAACATTTTCATAGAAGCAGGCAATGCAGAGTTATCTTTTTCATAAGTCAAATTGCTGTTAATGCTTGCTTCAATTTTTGCTTTAACCAACTGCAATTTATTCTTTGATTTTGCGGCTGTTTCCATATTTTTATCATAGCCCCTAAAATTCAAAGTTATTATACTTTCATTATTGCTTGTTTCATTAGATTTATTATTAGTCATTTTATCCTCTGTATTATAAAAAATAATCAATTAACTATATCTGAATAATCAAATATGGCTAATTGATTATATTAAAATTGTTAATTTTTTATTATAATTCCATTAAAAGATGATGATTTAATTATTATTTTTCATTCTTTAAATATTCATAAATTGTTGTTCGAGATACATTATATTGTCTTGCGATTTTCGCTATTGCTGTTCCATTTTTATGCAATTCTATAACTTCTTTTACTTGTTCTTCTGACAGTTTATTTTTACCGCCTTTGTATTTGCCTTTTGCTTTGGCTAATGCTACACCCTCTCTAACTCTGTCATTTATTAATGCTCTTTCTAATGAACTTACTGCCGCAAGCATTGTCATCATCATTTCTTGATATGGGTCATTTTTATCAGGTGAAAATGTTAAATGTTCTTTGTGGAAAATAATTGTTGCGCCTACTTTTTTAATTTCTTCCACAATATTCAATAAATCTCTGGTATTTCTTGCCAGCCTATCCATTGAATGTACATTTACAATATCTCCGCTTCTTAAATTTGCCAACATTAACTCAAGTTGCGGTCTTTCTCTGCTCTTTCCAGATAGTTTGTCTTCATATTCTCTATCACACGGAACATCTATTAACTGACGCTCTGTTGATTGTACAATAGTTGAAACTCTTTTATAGTTAAAAATCATTGTGAAAAACCTCAATATGTTAAGTTGACATCTATAATATAACTTAACAATATAGAAAAAGTGTTAAGTTGTCAACACTTTTATGTTCAACTTAACACTTTTAATTTTGTTCATACAGACTAATGTCTGATTGCACATATTAGTTAATAATGATATGAACTTACAAGACTCCACATAGAATCTACAAATACCATAAATACAAACAATATGCTGACGAATATAATTATTGCGATAAGACATCCTGATACAGGAGTATAACTCTTTCGTATCATATTATCTTTGTTAATAATTTTATATTTCTCGGCATTAAATTCTTTTTCTGAAATAATGCCTTTTTCTTTCAATTTCTGCAATTTTATCAGCGCATCAATGTCCATAATATTACCTACAATAAATGTGCCTTTTCTTGTTCATATTCTTCATCTGATAAAACTCCTTTTTGTTTTAACTCATAGAGTTTTTCCAGTTGCTCATAATTAGATGATGAATTAGGCTTTATAATATCATTATCAGCAATGCTATCTGTATTATCGAAAATATCTCTGCAAGACATAATTTCAGAACGAATCCAAAGGTCATATATCAACAAAAAACAGCCAATAGTACCGCCTAAAAAGACATTTATTAGACCAATAATTATATAGCCGGATAAGCCTTCATATCGTTCTGGTACATCAGCATCACGATTAAGTATCTTTTTTTCATACGAAAATGATGTAATTGCACAAAATAAATTCCATATACCGGCAATTATTAGATAGATACTTATAATTTGCAATACTGATATTACCAGCCATAATATTGCTGATAGTCTGACATATCCTGCTAATCTATTTGCCTGATACTGTTTATCTGTAGTATTCATTATTTATACCTTATTATTTAGTATCCTTTAAAATAGCATTACCATCTTTAATTTGCAAAAATTGATACAAAATAATCCATATTGCAAGTACCCTAAAAAATAATATACCAATTACTACACCCCAAACAGGTGCACAATTCTTATATTTTTCTGTTTTTAATCTATACGCTATAACTGCCATACATATAGCCGTTAATATTAAATAAACAATTTCAAGATTGTTATTAATCTTAAAAAGAATTCTTGCTCCAATAAAAACAATTAACCATAAAAATGCTATCAAAAAAGATAATGCAAAATTTTTCCAACATACACCTTTTTTATTTTTTATTTGCTCTATACGTTTTTCATTTACACCAAGCAACTCTTTTTTTTGTATGTTAAACTCTTCTTCAGTTAAAATACCTTTTTCTTTTAACTCATTAAGTTTTTCTAATTTTTCAATATCCATTTTTAGTCTCCGTATTTAATTAAAAGTTGGATAAACAGTCTTGTTTCAAATCACTGTTTTTGATTAGTTTACAAACATTGTGGTCATTTGTAATTATTGCTAAACAATAAT
>CAVGVF010000081.1:0-6237 GCA_963632615.1 uncultured Eubacteriales bacterium | reverse complement strand
CCAAGATTGCCGGAACAGACTGTGCGTCATGTCCGGCAATGACGGGTGTTTGGGTTGTGGACATAGTGTTTGTTGCAAGTTTTTTAAGCGGATGTACCATCCTGGATCCTCTGCGAATGAGCTAACGCTCAAAGCCAAGGATGACTATAAGAGTGTGTTGCAACTTGGTCGCAGTATGATAGAAATGCTCGGAGTCCTTGCCATTATTGCTGTACTGTCTGTCGGAGGAATTGCCGGTTATTCCAAAGCGATGGAGAAGTTTAAAGTTAATAAAGCAATCGAGGAATACAGCTATTTAATTCAAGGATTGGTTGAACATCTGCATGAGCTAAAATACCTCAGTCACGATGACACCTCTATAACTTTATATGAATACATACAAGCAGCGCATCTGGTGCCGGAAACTTGGAAATTAGATCATGGACTAACAGACGCCAACGGCAACACAATTTATGTATTTTCACAAAACGATACTCTGGTTATAAACTTCTATTTGGGTGGAATAACTAACACTACCGGCGAGAATGTAACAACCTCTTTTTCTGATAAACTATGTATGGCTTTATTCCAAAATCTGGGGCAGCCATTGCATGAAGCTGTAACTTTAGCCCGCACTTCTAAATGGGGACATGGCGATAAACTCAGGTTCTTTTACGGCGACGCCTATTGCGGAGGAGGTAAAAAGTGCCTGAAAGACGCTACATTATCAGAAATGAAAGAAGCTTGCGGAATATGCGATAACACAAATTCTTGGTGTAATTTCACTTTAGAATTTTAGAAACCTGCAATAAACTGAAATAGCTGCAAACCATTCTTGCAGCTGTTTTAACTTAAATATCTAAATTATCAACAAACTTGGCGCGCTCAATGATAAAACGAAAACGCTGTTCCGGATCTTTACCCATCAGGCGCTCCACCTGACGGCGAGTTTCAAAGTCTTCCGCCCTACCCTCTTCGGTTGAGGTGTTCGGAATCACCACCCGCAGCAAAATACGGTTGTTTTTATCCATAGTGGTTTCTTTCAGCTGCAGAGGGCTCATCTCGCCCAAACCTTTAAAGCGGCTGATATCCGGTTTGGTATTGCCTTTAACCACCTTAGCCAAAATCTTATCTTTTTCCTCGTCGTCCAAAGCATAGTAGTTTTTGCCGCCGGCGACAATTTTATACAAAGGCGGAGTGGCAATATAAAGGTGTCCGTTTTCAATCAGCTTCGGCATGTGCTGATAAAAGAACGTCATCAGCAAAGAGGTAATGTGCGCGCCGTCCACATCGGCATCGGTCATGATAATGATTTTTTCATAGCGCAGGTTTTCTTCGTTGTAATTGTCTTTAACACCGCAGCCTAAGGCTTCAATCATATCTTTGATTTCTTGGTTTTGCGAGATACGTTCCAAAGACGCGCTGGCCACGTTCAAAATCTTACCGCGCAACGGCAAAATAGCCTGCGTAACTCTATCGCGTCCCTGCTTTGCGGAACCGCCGGCGGAATCACCCTCTACAATAAAAATTTCGGTATTTTCGGCGGCAGCCTGCGAACAATCGGCAAGTTTACCAGGCAGACGCAATTTTTTAGTCGGCGCCTTGCGGTTTTGCACTTTTTCTTCTTTTTTCTTTTTGCGGGCCTCAGCTCGGTCTAAAACATATTCAATCAGAGCCTTAGCATTTTCCACATCAGAAGAAAGCCAGTGGTCAAAAGAATCTTTTACGGCTGTTTCCACCAAACGAATCGCCTTAGTGGAAGTCAGCTTGTCTTTGGTTTGTCCCTGAAATTGCGGGTCGGTAATGAAAACCGAAAGCATCAGACAAGCATTACTCAAAAAGTCCTCGGCGGTTGCCGCGGCGATTTTTTTGAAACCGGCCATTTCGCCGTATTCTTTCAAACCTCGCAGCAAAGCGGCACGGAAACCGGTTTCATGCGTTCCGCCTTCCGGAGTGATAACCGTGTTGCAGTAAGAATATGAGAATCCGTTTTCATCAACCGGCCAAGTGATAGCCCATTCCACACGCCCTTCATTGTTAGCCAGTTCCGACTCGCCGACAAACGCCGCGCGGTTAATAGTGCTGCGTTCGCCGATTTGAATATTTAAAAAGTCCGCCAGACCGTTCGGATAATGCAATTCGGCTTTTTGCGGAGTAGACTCGCCGCTGGCAATAAGTTCCGGCGCACAGCACCAGTTGATTTTGATACCTTTAAATAAAAAAGCTTTGGAGCGCGCCATACGATAAATGCGATTGACAATAAATTTGTTATTGCCCTCAAAGATTTCTGCATCCGGCTTAAAAGTTATGGAAGTGCCGCGGCGGTTTGGACAATTTGATACAAATTCCAATTCCGTCAGCGGTTTGCCGCGTGAATATTCCTGCCGATAAAGTTTTTTATCGCGGGCAACTTCAACCACCAATTTTTCGGACAAAGCATTAACCACCGAAAGCCCCACGCCGTGCAGGCCGCCCGAAACTTTATAAGCGCCGCCGCCGAATTTACCGCCGGAGTGCAGAGTGGTTAAAATAACCTCCAGCGCCGATTTTCCCGGATATTTAGGGTGTTCGTCAATCGGAATGCCGCGCCCGTTATCGGCAATGGTAACCGAACCGTCGGCGTTCATAGTCACATCAATATGATTAGCAAAACCGGCAACAGCCTCGTCCATGGAGTTATCCAAAATCTCCGCCACCAAATGGTGCATAGCCTGAATATCGGTGCCGCCGATGTACATTCCGGGACGGTGGCGAACCGGCTCCAAGCCTTCAAGCACTTCAATATCCTGCGCCGAATATTCAGTTTTTGCCGGCGCTGTGGACGAGTCAAACAAATCTGTCATTTTTACCTCAAAACACTTATTAAATTGTAGACAAGCTACAAAACTTTGGCGCAAAAAACAAGCAAAAACCCCAATCCATAAACAAAAATTTACCTTTTGTTAAAAAATAGCAAAATTTTGAAAAAAATACTTGCAAATTTATAGGGTTATGCTAAAAAATACGCCAGAAGCCGCAATGGTGCGGTTTTGTAATTTCACACGCAGACAGGCGGAAGAGTTTATCTCATTCGCTCCGGTGCTGTCAAAAGCCGAAGTCTGCGGAGGTTTAACCGGAAAATAAAGGATATATAAATATGACACTTCCTACTTTTACTTTGCGCCAAATGGTTGAAGCCGGCGTACACTTTGGTCACCATGCCCGTCGCTGGAATCCGCAAATGGCTCCGTATATTTACGGAAAAAAAGATAATATTCACATTATCGATTTGCAAAAAACTTACCCTATGCTTTACAATGCTTTGAATGCTGTCCGCGATGTTGCTGCCAACGGCGGTAAAATTTTGTTTGTAGCTACAAAACGCCAAGCTCAAGATATTGTTAAAGAAAGCGCCGGCCGCTGCGGTCAATTTTATGTAAACTACCGTTGGTTGGGCGGTATGCTGACAAACTGGAAAACTGTTTACAAATCAATTTCCCGTTTGAACAAGCTCAACGAAATGGAAGCTAACAACGCTTACGAAGGGTATACCAAAAAAGAAGTTATGAACCTGAAAAAAGAACGCGAAAAATTAGCGATTACTTTGGACGGTATCAAAGATATGGGCGGTCAGCCGGATATGCTGTTCGTGATTGACACCCCGAAAGAAGCTTTGGCTATTAAAGAAGCTAAAAAATTGGGTATTCCTGTTGTTGGTATTGTTGATACTAACGCTAACCCGAATGAAGTAGAATTCCCGGTTCCGGGCAACGATGACGCTATCCGCGCCATTCAATTCTACTGCGATTTGGTTTCTGACGCTGTTTTGGACGGTGTTCAGGCAGAAATGGAAGCTAAAGGCTTAGAAGTTTCTGACGCTGAAACTGTTGAAGCAGAAGAAAAAGCTGCTCCAAAGAAAAGAGCTTCCCGCAAAAAAGCAGAATCTGCTGCTGAATAAGCAAGCGCTTCTTTGAAGGTTAAAAAATAAAAAACGGCGCGGCGGTTGATTTTTGATTGCCGCGCCTCATAAAATCTGAATTTATACGTTATATTAGAGGAATTTAAATTATGGCAGATATTACAGCCGCTATGGTTAAAGAATTGAGAGAAACTACCGGCGCCGGTATGTTGGATTGTAAAAAAGCATTGGTTGAAGCCAACGGCAATATGGAACAAGCTGTTGACTGGTTGCGCAAAAAAGGTTTGGCTTCGGCTGCAAAAAAATCTAGCCGTGTTGCTGCAGAAGGTTTGGTTGCAGTTGCCGTAGAAGGCAATAAAGGCGCTGTTGTTGAAGTAAACTCCGAAACAGACTTTGTTGCTAAAAATGATATTTTCCAAGCTTATGTTGAAGATGCCGCTAAAGTTGCCTTGCACTGCAACGGCGATGTTGAAGCTATGAAAGCTTTTGTTTGCCCTAAATGCGGCGATGGCAAAACTTTTGGCGAACGCTTGACTGATATGATTGCTAAAATCGGCGAAAATATGAACCTGCGCCGCGCTAAAGTTATCAGCGTAAACAACGGTGTTGTTTGCTCTTATGTTCACAATGCCGTTCGCAGCGGTTTGGGCAAAATCGGCGTTTTGGTTGCTTTGGAATCTACTGCTGACAAAGCAAAATTGGAAGAGCTGGGCAAACACATTGCTATGCACATTGCTGCTACAGCCCCTATCGCTTTGAACATTGCCGGCGTGGCTCCGGAAGCTGTTGCGCATGAAAAATCTATTTTTGCCGAACAAGCTAAAGCTTCCGGCAAACCGGCTAACATCATTGAAAAAATGGTTGAAGGCCGTATCCGCAAATTCTATGAAGAAGTTGTTTTGGAAGAACAAGCATTCATTATGGATCCGGACAAGAAAATTAAAGACATTGTTGCCGATGCTGCTAAAGAATGCGGTGCAGACATTAAATTGGCTGATTTTGCATTTTTCAAACTCGGCGATGGCTTGCAGAAAAAAGAAGAAGATTTTGCGGCTGAAGTTGCTGCTCAATTAGGCAAATAAGCTTAGCTAAAAACTCTTTATAAAAAGTTCCGTTCGTTATGAGCGGAATTTTTTTATAAAAAAGACAAAAATATACAAAAAAGTAGTTGACAAACCTTTTTTGTCATGTTATATGTAATACATAAATTAAATAGTTATGGTAATTTTTATAAATCTTAAAGGAAATAGAATTAGGGACAGGTCGTAGGTAATTTTTGTGAAACCTTATGTTTAACTTTTAAATTGCCGTGTATGGTTAGAGCACCTTAGATAGTTTATTATATTAGATAATCGTTCACCTGTATTTTAAACTGTTTTTTATGATTAGACCTCCTTAAAACGTTTTTATATTCGTAACCTGTGTAGATAGATTAACAAATATTTTAAACGTTTTTTGCTATGATTAGAGCTCCTTGTTAATAACAATTTTGCGATTTACGTATCGATAAACTGTTAATAACTTTCCAGCCATGATTAGAGCGTCCCCTGTCTGATATTTTAGTATATCACTTCCTTTCTAGTAACATAAAGAAATAAGTATCCTGATACAATCTCAGCCTTATAATTCTTTACCTCCTGGCATTCAGCTTGGAGGTTTTCTTTTTTTAAAACTCAAAAATAACTCCGCATCTTTGTTTTTTACCGCAGGAATTGCACATTTTTTGAATCTCGGCTAAAGTTATATCGCTAATGCACTTTCGATTGCTGCTGCATAAATTATCGCCGTAATAAACCGCATCCTTCACATTTGTGATATAAACATAGTATAAGCTGCTATGCAGAGGCCGAACAACATTGGATAAGAGCTCTGCACAAAACTTTGGAGAAAAGTTCATACTGCCGGCGAATCCGTCTTCATCAACCTGAAAGCCGCCTAAATACATATCAATAACTAAATTTGAATTGCGGGAAAATATTCTCAGCCAATTATCGTGCTCATCATAAACATCAATACTGTTGCTGCCGACACGCCAAGTTTTGGGAATTAAGTTCAATGCATTAGCCGAACTCGCAACACCATAATGAATATCGCCTTCATTGGGTTTTGAAAGTGCATGAAATTCGTAAATATGCTCAATAAGGCCTTGAAACAAATAAGCATATTCTGCAACAGTTTTATTAACTTTATATTTTTCCATAGCTTTGGAATAACCGGCAATACCGCCGACAGTAAGAACCGCGATTATGGCCAGCACACCCAGCATTTCTATCATACTGCGACCATATTGCGACACACTCTCAACGTCATCCTTGGCTTTGAGCGCCAGCTCATTCGCCGAGGATCCAGGATGGTACATC
>CAVGVF010000080.1:0-6246 GCA_963632615.1 uncultured Eubacteriales bacterium | reverse complement strand
CCTTGGTTTTGCCTAAAAGTTTGTAATCTGGTTTAGCCGATAATCTGAACCCGACATCGACAATGTTGTCGTTTAATGTCTGTATTGCGCTGGCCGCCACGCCGTGATTGCGAACCAAATCCCTAGAACGAAAAACGATAGTGGCCAATTCGGGCAATAAGTCGTTATCCGCCGAGCCTCGTGTCGGCAGTCACGAAGAAAGCTCCCGCACCGTTACTGAAGCAGAATTATGTGCTGTGTCGTTTGTCATTTTACCCCACAAACTGATTTAATAGTAAATATTATTAAATCAATGTCTGTAACTTAAATATTCTCTACCTATATCATTTATTGTAATAATGTGTTCCTGAAAGCGATAAATTTTTCTTCTACCGCCTGTTCCATATACTAAAAAGCCATCAGGAAATAATTCTCCTTTTATTTCTGGCATTTCAGGTTTTTGTTTGAAGTTAAAAGATATATTGTATTCCTTTTTTAAATACCTTGAAATTGTAGGATATTTATATAAAGGTTTAAACCCTTCCCAAAATTTAATTTTAAAAGATTTGTTTCTCAGTCTATCTGTTGCAACGTAACAGCAAGATAAACTGTTTCTTTTGGGGCTTATATCAAAAGTAATTTCCATTTTCTACCTTTCTTTTTTTGTGTTTATAATATACTACAAATAGGTAAAGAAGTCAAAATTAAAAACTAACCTTTATAATTTTTCTTTTTAACGCCGGAGAGCCTTTGGCCTCGGTCAGTTTAACCTTTATGTCGGCGATATAGGCTTTCAAAGCCGTCCGGCTCGTTTGGTTATAGGTTCGAGCCGAAATTGCCGACGTTAACCGAGACTTCCCGTGCGCCGATCATCAGCCGATGATATGCGTCCTCCGCTTCAGCGAGCCGTGTTTGCAAAGTTTCAATGTCCATTTTGCCTCCGTTATAAATAAGGATCGTCAATTTGGGTGGGTTGCATTTGAATGAAGCGTTGTCGCTTCTTCAAAGGCTTTTTTGTCTTCAGAAAACCCCGCGTTAGACGCGGGGTTCAGTAAAGCTTATAGCGATGAGTTTGACAAAGCGCTCCTTTCGGTTAAAATAATGCAGTCTGGCAGACGCATTATAACCGAAAGGAGATCATTATGAGTAATGACCTATCTAGATTATCACATACAACATGGAATTGCAAATATCATATAGTATTTGCGCCAAAGTATAGAAGAAAAGTGTTTTACGGAAGTAAAAGACAAGAAATAGTAAGTATATTAAAAGAGTTATGCAGATGGAAAGGAGTAGAAATAATAGAAGGAGAAGCATGTCCAGACCATATTCATATATTAGTAAAAATACCGCCGAAGATAAGTGTCTCAGGATTTATGGGGTTTCTGAAAGGCAAAAGTAGTTTGATGATATATGATAAATGGGGAAACGCGAGATATAAGTATAGGAACCGAGAATTTTGGTGTAGAGGCTACTATGTAGATACCACCGGTAAAAATACGCAAAAAATTGTTCAATATATAAGGAATCAGTTAAAAGAAGATGCCGAAAACAGTCAATTAACTTTAGATTTAGACCCGTTTACGGGATGTAAGTAATAGATGCACGAGCAAACCGTCATACGCTCTTCAGGCGTCGCAGGTATTTTTAGCCTTATAGGCGTTAATGAAGAACCGCCGGCTTTGCCGGCGGGTTACTTTTTAGAGTAAATTGCGATTAGAAAATATTAGGCACTTTGCCACATTTCTTTTCTATTTTTTTCTTTAAATTATTTTCAAAATTCTGATTTTCATAATCTTCTTTGTTACCATTACGTTTAATTTCCATTAGTTTTTCCGCAAAAACGTTTATTGCGCAGTCACATGGCTTAAAACTGGCGGCATTGTTTGTTTTTTTATTGTTAGACATTTCTTCCTTGCAATAGGTGTTTAATTCATCAATACTTTCATAAAAGCGTTTTTCCTCTTCTTCATTAGTTGTAGCCTCATATTCATAATCCCAACGTAATCTTGGAACAGTCTTTATATTTCCATTTTTAGTCTCATACTTATATACGCCGTCTTGAGTGGCGCATTTGTCTTTTGGCAACCGCACATACATGTCGTCATAATAATCAACACCTTTTTGAGGTGTCAGCAAGACAGTCATTCCCAGACAATATTTGTCGTCATCCTCGCAAACACTGGCAAGAGCATAATTGTTTTCAGTAACTTGAAAAATCTTAAACCTGTCCAAATCCATACAAGCTGAATTGCGCTCCGAGTTACTTATAAAAACTCGAAGAAACATTAAAGTTCTCGCTGGTAGTGCACCCGATGATTAACAGTGTTGTAAATAGTATAAATTTTTTCATTATTGCCTCTCTTATGAGAAAGATATTGGCAAATTCAATTTTATTTTTCAAGAAAATAATTGTTATTTCACAATTATCTAAAATAAAAACGAAGCGATTTTCACATCATCGCCCCGATTGTACCTATATTTATACGGATTATTCATTAAAATGTCCACGCCTAAAATAAAATTTTCATTATCGCAATATCATACTTTTTATTAATATTGCTGCGGTACACGCCAAACTCTCGGCACAGAAACATCCAAGGTATTCTGGCGCCACGCTTCCAAACGAGCTTGCGTTCCCATGGCTCAAGAACTTCCAATCACTCCAAAACCTTGTCCATTTGTGAAATTTGCTCTTGCGTTGGCTCTGCGTTTATTGGCTGCTTTCAAAGCAATTTCCTTGCGTTTTTCACACGCGGCGTCGTATTTGTTAAAATTCTCCGACACGCTCTCCGCCATAAAATCATAGGCTTTACGCACCGCTTCCGACACGGTTTTCATCGGTTCGCTGTAAAGCTCCATTTCACATAGCGCAGTCATTAGTTTTCCTCGCTGTTTTAAGGTCAAATGATTAGACAACGTCAGAAATTCCGGCGCGAAAACAATAAAACTTTTCTTTTTATCCATTTTCGCCTACGTTTTTACACGTCGATTTTAAGCTTCTGATGCCGCGCACCCACCGCAAAGCGAGAGAAGCCTTGTCAACTTCACGCTTTATTTCCTTTTCCAGTTGTTCCAAAGTGGCGTTTTCCAAATCCAACAAATCAATCACCGGAATTCGGTGGATAATCTCGCTCATGTTGTATTTTCGCTTGTTGTGAACCAACTTTTTCGTTGGTTCAACTCCAACTCATAATCTTTAAAACAAATAAGACCCTCTAAAGAGGATCTTTTTTTATTTTAGTGGTTGTGCAAAGAAGTTTGTTCAGGGAAAAATATACAAAAATAATGCCTTGATTTTTAATTATAATTTAAAAAATGACCCGATATTACTACTATTATAACCTCGTACCATTAAAAAAGTGAATTAATAATTATTTGGCAAATTGGCTTTTTTTACGTTTGGTAAGTTTGCTATATGCAAGGTAAATACGGGGCAATTCCAATGATTGGAGTTTTCAATAATGAGTAATTTCGGTAAACGTTCAAAACCTCCAGTTTCATTTTAATTATAGATTTCAAAAAAACAAAATCTTGACATAAAGTAAAATATATTATACATTATAGTAACTATAGTAAAATATATTTTATATAAGAGTTAAAAGATGAAACAAAAACTGGCAACCCCCATCCCCGTTAAAAAGGCTTTAAAAAAGCTCGGAAAAGATATAAAAGAAGCGCGCCTGCGTCGTCGTATTCCTTCGGCGCTTATGGCAGAACGCGTTGGTATTTCGCGTGTTACCCTTAAATCTATTGAAGACGGACAACCAACTGTGTCAATGGGGATTTATGCCACTGCTCTTTATGTTTTAGGAATGCTAGACCGATTAAAAGATGTTGCGGATATTGCTTTTGATGCTGTCGGACAGGCGCTAAGCAGCGAAGAGCTTCCTAAAAGGATTGTTTTAAAAAAGGAATAAAAAATGGCTGAAATTCTGACGTATGTATATATCAATCTGGATGGTAAAGATATACCGGTCGGCCGTTTGTAGTCATATTTTAACAATAGTAAAGAAAGTGCTTCATTTAGATATGATGAAAGCTGGCTGAAATTTCCTTACAACTTTGAATTGGAGCCATACCTGCCTTTGACTGAAGGAACAGGACATACAGACAATAAAAAAAGCATTTTTGCCTCAATGTCAGATTGTTCTCCTGATACATGGGGACGTCTGTTGATAAAAAGAAATGAGGAAAAACTGGCAGAGCAAGAAAATCGCCTGCGCCGTCAACTTAATCAGCTTGACTATTTATTGGCGGTTAATGATTTCTCCCGTCAAGGAGCTTTGCGGTTCAAACAAGCACCGGATGGAGATTTTTTAACCGCAAAAGATAAAAAAGCGATACCGCCGTTGGTTGAATTGCCAAAATTGTTGGCGGCATCCGAAAAAATCATAGACGATGATGCATCTTTTAATGACATCAAAGAACTAATTATTACAGGCTCTTCTCTGGGTGGAGCCAGACCTAAAGCATCAGTCATTGACAAACAGGGAAATCTTTGCATAGCTAAGTTTTCTAAAAAAGACGATAACAACAATAATGTGTTGTGGGAAGCTGTCGCTCTGATATTAGCAAAAAATGCCGGCTTAAAAGTTCAGGAATGGCAATTAACTAAAGCTCTTGGCAAATCTATTATTTTGCTTAAACGATTTGACCGTGAGGGAAAACACCGTATCCCGTTTATTTCCGCAATGAGTATGCTTAATACTAATGATGGCGAAAACGGGGATTATAGTTATTTGGACATTGCAGAAATTATCCGAACTAAAGGTGTTAACATTAAGGAAGACCTGAAAGAACTTTGGAGCAGAATGTTAGCTTGAACCTCTGTACCAATCAAATTCTTTGCTGCTTCAATGGTTTTCTACACGGCTGCAGCTTTTGCTTGTTTCTGCTTCGTACGGCGTTTGGCATTGGCTTCTTTCTTGCGTTCTTGAGCTTTATTAATCTCATCGGTAATGAAATTAACAATATCCTCATCAAAATCCCCTTGCTTTACACTGGCGTAGAAATCCGACAAAAAGTCAAGTTTTTGTGCATCTGACAGCAATTCTAAAGAATAGCGAACAATTTTCTTACCACCCAGACGAAGCGTAAAGACTGACTTATCATCCGTATCGGTAATCAATTTGTTCTTTCTGTTCTGAATGCTCCAAGAATTGTTTTTGAAATGAACCATATTTTCATCCAACAGCTTAAAATGCGTTGTTTGTAAGCATCTAACGAAAGTTGGCTTTCATCTTTGGTTGTTTCCAATTTGGTTGCGTTGTATTTTTTTAAAAAGTTTTTCATTATATTTTCCTTTCAAAAGTTGGTTAAATTGTTAAATTAAGCATAATAATTAAGCGATAAATCCGGCGTAGTAAGCTTTAGTTTCTATGTTACTCATAGAAGTCAGAGCTTTTTTAGTCGGTTTCATTAGCGTGTAGATTATGTAAATTAGTATCATTGTGTTTTCCTTTCATTTTGGTTGAGCACCATTGCTCTATGCCTTGACTTTTGCACGGAAAAAACACGATTTCCAGAACATCAAAAATAAAAATTTTTTGAGTTTTATTGAGCTTTATTCAGTTTTACGAAACTTGTTTTATTTTTAAGGCATTTTGTTACAAACCGAAATAATCCGTAGAAGAATCGGAAAAACAGATTCGTTTTTTGCTCTATATAAAAAACTTGTTGATTTGTTAAGAAATAACCGTATATAATAATTTTCGTTGGAACAGCCCAAGTTCCGGCAGGACATTGACAGTCTTATCAGTACGGGCAAAAACATAGCTTTTGTGTTACATTGTAATACAGAAGACAGTTGCCATATTGGGCATCTCACCGTAACGGGTGGATGCCAGTGAATAAGGCATATACCCAATAGCTGGGCTATTTTTCGTACTGATAATAGTGTCAACGTCCACCCACCTTGCAAAAGGTGGGTGAAATTGTTTGGGCTGATAGGCTTTTTCACTTTGGGTAAAACCTGTGCTTTTCTTGGCAATGATTACGATAAGATATGCGGCAAACCTTGTTGGCATCGTACGCCTGAAAGATTAAAAGAGCAAATTAAGGCTGAAATCATCAATTTAATTGAAAATGAAGATGTTACCGAGTTTCTGGTCGGCGAGCTTGGCGGCTATGAAAAAGATGCCTATGATACGGTTTTGGAGGTGCATAAAGACTATCCGAACATTCGTATAATACTTGTTATCTCAAAAATAACGGAGCTTCACGAGGTCGGCGAATGCGATGCACACTATGTTCACCAGCGAAGAC
>CAVGVF010000079.1:2796-6733 GCA_963632615.1 uncultured Eubacteriales bacterium | reverse complement strand
GGTGACTATGGTTATCCAGGCTGGACATACGATATGGGTACTTGCACAAATTACTAAACAAACAACTTTTTCCCATAAGGAGGTGATGTATAAACTCAAAAAAATAAATTAACGTAAAGTCTTCAAAAAGCCGCGGTTCTCCCCCAAGTTTACCGCGGCTTTTCTGTTACATTCAATTTTAGTCACAGCTGGACTGCGGGGGTTGACAGCGCCGGTTTTTCGGCTAAAATATTCAGAAAACAGAAAGGGATAAATAATGTTGAAAATTGCATATCAAGGTGCTCCGGGGGCATATTCGCACATTGCCTGCCAGCAGCTTTTTCCAAACCAAGAATATGTGCCGTGCGACACTTTTGAAATTGCTATGGAAATGGTTAGAAACGGCAGTGTTGACAAGGCGGTTATTCCGGTGGAAAACTCCAACGCCGGACGGGTCAGCGATGTGCATTTTTTGCTGCCGAAAGCCGGTTTGCATATTGTCGGCGAGCATTTTCTGCGGGTTGAACATCAGTTGATTGGCGTCAAAGGCGCCAAGCTGGAAGATATTGTGTGCGCGGCCTCGCATCCGCAGGCGCTGGCGCAATGTTCGGAATTTTTGCGGCAGCATAATATCAAGGCTCTGAATCGTATCGATACTGCAAAATCATGCGAAAAAATCGCCCAGGAGCAAGACAAAACTAAGGCGGCGATAGCTTCAAAACTGGCGGCGGAAATTTATGGCCTGCAGATTTTGGCATCCAATATTGAAAATGCCGATAACAACACCACCCGCTTTTTGATTATGCAAAAAGAAGAGGCGGTTCCGGCAGATGACGGCGGTAAGTTTATTACTTCAATCGTGTTTGTTACCAAGCATATTCCGGCGGCGCTGTATAAGGTTTTGGGCGGCTTTGCCACCAACGGCATCAATATCTGCAAGCTGGAAAGCTATTTGCTGAACGGGCATTTCTTTTCGGCGCAGTTTTATATTGAGGTGGAACAGCATATTGCCTCTAAAGCCTTGCGCTATGCTTTGGAAGAACTGAAATTCTTTTCGGAAGAATATCAGATTTTAGGCTGCTACAAGGCTAATCCGTATCGGGAGCATAAAAAGAAGTGAAATTTGCGCAAAGCCATAAATTAGCCGATTTTCTACGAAAAAAGCAAATTTTTCCGCAAATATTGAGTGTTAAAGAAATTTATCTGGGCGGCAGTTCGTATAATTTTTGCATCAAAACCGCTCAAGGCGAGTTCTTCTTAAAGCTGATTTCCGCTAAGCAGGTTGAAATTTACCGGCTGCTGAAAAAGGTTTTGTCGCAGTTTGAATTTTTATATCCGCTGCCGGAGGAAAAGTTTGCGGATTTTTATCTGCTGGCAATGCCGTATGTGGTTGGCCGCAAGCTGAAATATAAAGACTGTTCGCCGGAGCTGTTTGCCAAACTGCAGGCGGAATACGCCAAGTTTCAGGCGTGCAGTTTAGCGGCGGAGTTTATTAAGCCGCAGCAGAATATGCCGAAAATGATTGCCAAAATATCAGCCTGTTTGCAGCATGATGACAGCTTGGCCGGCCGTTTGCTGAACAAATATTTTTGGCGGAAAATCAAACCGGAATTGGTGTGTTTGGACAGCAGCGCTAAATTTATCCACGGCGATTTGACGGCGAACAATATTTTGGTTGATAAAGACGGAATACCTTATTTGCTGGACTTTGAGCAAGTCCGCTACGGCTACGGGATTGAAGATGTATGTTACTTGTTTTTGCAGCTCAGCGGCTTCCGCGGTCTGTGGGGTAGAATAGGGCGTTTTGCCCGGCTGCAGAAAATGATTGAACCGCTGCTGCAAAATGAAATCAGTCAGGAATATTGGCTTTACGGCGTGCAGCTGTTTTATCTTAATCATTTATATCGCCGTTTGAGCAACCCAAAGAAACACAGCAGCTTTCGCAAAGAAATGTGCCTGCTCTGGAGCCTGCGCCAATACTTTAGATTATCGCATTATTTGCATACGTTTTTTTAATAATAAGGCAAATTTATTGACTAGATTAGTCACTTGTTGCAACAAGATCACCGGAACACGTCCGGTGATGACGGGAAAAAACGAGAGGTCGTACTGTTTGCTTCATTCAATAAATAATATTGCCATAAAATTCCTGGATTCTCGCGATAGTTCGCTAAAGCTCACACGCAAGAATGACGTTGAGAGTAGAGGAGAACAAACGAGAAGTAAGGCGATTTAGTATAACCTGTTACACTTCTTTCACATCTATGCGTTTTTTGGCGGGATTGTAGGAAATCGCCAATTTGCCGCGGCAGAGCTTTTGCGCGTCCGAGCCAAAAATATCAAACCTCCAGCCCTGCATGGCCGGTGTATTTTGCGGCTGATTCAAAATGATAAAGCGCAAATCGGCATCCGAAGCAATCAGACGGGATGAAACGCCGTGCTCTTGGCTTTTGATTTTCAGCAGCATCCGCAGCATTTCAAACAAGCTTTGCTCATGGTTGGGCACAGACACTTCTTTTTTGCGGTCTTTACGGCAAAGCTCGGTCGGTATCGGATTTTGACGCGCAACTTGCAGCGCTTCCAAAATTTCTGCGCCCAGCTTGCCTTTAATCACATCGGCTTTCAGGTTGCGAACCTGCTTCAAATCATCCAGCGTTTTCGGGAAAGTGCTGGCAATGTTCAAAAGTACATCGTCTTTGATAATACCGGAGCGCGGAGTGTCGCATTTTTGAGCTTTATTTTCACGCCAAGCCGCCAAATATTTCAGCGCCGACAAAAAGTGCTGGCTGTGCACGTTGTGACGGATGCGCATCCAAGCATCATCCGGATTGACATGATAGCAATGCTTGTCGCAGAGCGCTGCCGTTTCTTCATCTATCCAGTGCAGGCGGCCTTCTTCTTCCATTTTTTGATGCAGATATTTATAGCAGTCCACCAGATAGGTAACGTCATGCAACGCATAAACCAGCTGATCTTCATCCAGCGGGCGAATGCTCCAATCGGTTAGGCGGCAAGATTTATCCAGCTCCACGCCCGTAATGGCCTGCACCAAATTGCCGTAGCCGATGTTGTCGGCAAAACCGCAGACCATGGCGGCAATCTGCGTATCAAAAACATTGGATGGAATTTTTCCGGTAAGATTATAAAAAATTTCTATATCCTGCCGGCCGGCATGAAAAACTTTGACTATATCCGGATTATCCAAAATCGCAAAAAACGGGGTTAAATCCATATCTTTCGCCAGCGGGTCGACAATAGCGGCGCCGCCCTCATAGCTGAGCTGCAAAAGGCAAAGCCGTGGGTAATAAGTGCGCTCGCGGATAAATTCCGAGTCGACAGTAATAAAAGGTTTTGTGCTTAATTCTTGGCAAAATTGCTCTAATTTTTCGGTTGTATCTATTAAATTCATTATTATTTCTCCATAATGCACAGAATAGCGTCGATTGCTTAAGATTTTTTTAATTTGTGATTGATTTTATTTTTATTTAGTTTTAAAACAATAGCAGTTTTAATAAATTTTAAGAGGATATAATGAACGAATATCGGACGCATACCTGCGGACAGCTTAGAGCCGCCGATGTCGGGCAACACGTTAAATTGGCCGGCTGGATTCATCGTAAACGCAACCTCGGCAATCTGTGCTTTGTCGATTTGCGCGACCATTATGGCATTACTCAATGCGTTTTTGACAGCTCATCGGATTTGTTTGATAAAATTAAAGACACCAGAGTTGAAAGCGTTGTCGGCATTGAAGGAGAAGTTGTGGCGCGTGAGAGCGTAAATAAAAATATGCCGACCGGCGACATAGAAATCAAAGTTTCGGCCGTAGAAGTTTATTCCGAAGCCGAAGTTTTGCCGATTCAGGTTTTTGGCGAAGGCGATGAACCGGAAGAACTGCGTTTGAAATATCGTTTTTTGGATTTGCGCCGCGAACGCATCCATAACAACATTTTACTGC
>CAVGVF010000079.1:0-2786 GCA_963632615.1 uncultured Eubacteriales bacterium | reverse complement strand
CTTGATGACGGAGCAGGGCTTTAATGAATATCAAACCCCGATTTTGACTGCTTCTTCTCCGGAAGGCGCCCGCGACTTTTTGGTTCCGTCACGTTTGAATCCGGGCAAGTTTTATGCTTTGCCGCAAGCTCCGCAGCAATTTAAGCAGCTGCTGATGGTTTCGGGCTTTGACCGCTATTTCCAAATTGCTCCGTGCTTCCGCGATGAAGATCCGCGCGCTGATCGTTCTCCGGGCGAGTTCTATCAGCTGGATATGGAAATGTCTTTTGTGACACAAGAAGATGTGTTTAAGGTAATTGAAACAACAATGGGCGGTATTTTCAACAAATTTGCCAACGGCCGCACAGTTACGCAGGCTCCGTTCCCGAGAATCGCTTTCCGCGATGCTATGCTGAAATACGGCAGCGATAAGCCGGATTTGCGCAATCCGCTGGTTATTGCAGATGCTACTCCGTTCTTTAATAACTCAGGTTTCAGCGTTTATGACGCTAAAGCTGCCAACGGCGAGCAAATCCGTGCCATCAAGGCTCCGGCAGCCGGCAACAAGCCTCGTTCATTCTTTGACAAACTGGACGGTTACGCCAAAGAAGAAGGTTTCGGCGGTATGGCATACGTTGCTTTGTCTGACAACGGCGCTAAAGGTATTGCCAAATATTTCTCCGAAGAAAAAATGGCTGAACTCAAGGCTATGTTTGATGTTAAAGAGGGCGATGCGGTTCTGTTTATGGGCGGTTCGGCTAAAACAATCAACAAGTTTGCCGGCAAAGTCCGCAATAAACTTGGCGAAGAGCTGGATTTGTTTGAGAAAAATACTTTCAAGCTGTGCTGGGTGGTTGATTTTCCGTTTTATGAAGAAAATGAAGAAACCGGCGCTATTGAGTTTTCTCACAACCCGTTCTCTATGCCGCAGGGCGGCTTGGACGCTTTGAACAACAAAAATCCGCTGGATATTCTGGCTTATCAATATGACTTGGTGTGCAACGGGGTGGAACTGGCTTCCGGCGCTGTGCGCAACCATGTTCCGGAAATTATGTACCGCGCGTTTGAAATTGCCGGCTATGACCGCAGTGTTGTCGATAACAAATTCGGCGGCATGATTAGCGCGTTTAAGTACGGCGCTCCTCCGCACGCGGGCTGTGCGCCGGGTATTGACCGCACGGTTATGCTGCTTTTGGATGAGCCGATTATCCGCGATGTGATTTTGTTCCCGCTGAACGGCAAGGCTCAGGATTTGATGATGCAGGCGCCGAATACGGTAACAGAACAACAGCTGAAAGAATTGCATATTCAAATTAAAGAATAACCTAAAAGGCTCTGCTGTGTCATCGGCGGAGCCTTTAATAAATTGCTTGCAAATAGTATAAATCCGGTTAAACTAAACCATATTTTGATTTTTTGGAGTTTAGATATTATGAACAAATATTTATTGCTGACCTGCGCCATGCTGATGGCAATTCCGGCGTATGCCTCCACCGATAAGCTGATAGAAAATGTGAAAAACAAAAACCTGAAAGCTGTTGAAGCTTTGCTGAACAGCGGCGAAGACGTCAACGGCGCCAATGCGCAGGGAAACACGGCTCTGCACTATGCGGTTGCAACCAACAATGCCGATATGGTAAAGCTGCTGCTGCAGCACAATGCAGATATAAATGCGCAAAATACAAAAGGCTGGTCGCCGCTTTCGATTGCCGAAAAGAAAAATGTGGGCAATATCTATGATATTCTGGAAGCAAAGCAAGCTCAAAATGAAGCTGCAGTTAAGGCAGCTGCCGAAAAAGCAGCGCAAGAGAAAGCTTTGGCCGAGGCAAAAGCTAAAGCTGCGGCAGAACAGGCTGCCCGTGAAAAAGCTGAAGCGGAAGCTAAAATTGCGGCCGAAAAAGAGGCTTTGCGCGCTAAAGAAGAAGCAGCCCGATTAGAGGCGGAAAAACAAGCAGCAGCCTTAAAAGAACAAGCCGAAAAAGCTGCGGCTGAGGCTGCAGCAAAGGCCGAACAAGAAAAAGCCGAACTGGCAGCTAAACAGGCAAAAGCAGAAGCTGCTGCCCAAGCAAAAGTCCAAAAATTGCAAGAAGCGCAAGCTAGCGCCGCTGCGGCTAAACAGTCGGCAGAACAAAAAGTTTCGGCGAAAAAAGAAGATGTAAAGTTTGCGGCTAAAACTGTTATTCCTCTGCAAAAAAATACAAATAAAAACAAAACATTAAATAAAAATGTTAAGCCAAAAAATAAGGAAATAAAAAAGGCTTTCAAAGCTTCGCCGTTATCAGCAAAAATAAGTCAGGGCGATGAAGAAGTTGTTTATTGTCTGCAATATTTAGGATTGCAGGGCGAACAAAAAAATATGACTGTCGCCGCCGGTTATTATGCAGTAGAAACAGGTGTCAGCAAAGCTCGTCATGATGTGGCTGTGGCCGAAGCTCAAAAGTATTATGAAAACGCTTCGGAAGCTGATATAAAGGCGAGGGCGGATTTGTGCGGAAAATATATTACGCCGAAACAAGCGGTTAAGCAAAATCAAATTATCCGCAGTTTGAATAAATCTATCGGGTTCTAAAATATGTAAAATCAGATAGTTAGAATGCAAAAAAGTGTGTAAAAAAAACGACCGTTTTTTTTACACACTTTTTTAGTACTTTTTAAATGGTATCATAAATTTGTAAAAAATGCAATAACTTTATAATTTTACAGCATTTTTTGCTGTTTTTCTTTTTTCTCCGCTTGAGCGTTTTGAGTGTGTAAAAAAAACGGTCGTTTTTTTTACACATCATCGGGAGAAGCAAGATGTTTAAGAG
>CAVGVF010000078.1:5942-6841 GCA_963632615.1 uncultured Eubacteriales bacterium | reverse complement strand
GAGTAGATTAGGCTATCGTACCACACTTGGAGATCTATTGCAGTATAGCAAGGTTGGACTTTTGCGCCATTATATGCTGGGGAAGAAAACTGTTAATATTTTGGAAGAATGTGTACAAAAAATCGGTTACAAACTTAAAGATTATTAACAATAAAAAAGTCTCGTTATCTTCGGATAGCGGGATTTTTTTTTATTTGACATTTTGTAAAATTTGTCTATAATATAAAGCATCAACTTAATTATTAACTTAAATTTTATTTTTATGACAGATTTTGAACAATTACTTTTAGCTAAAGGCGATGCTGATTTAATTTGCTCTTTTGTTATCGGGTATTCTGAGATGCTCAGTGATGATTTTAAAGATGTCTTTAATTCATACATTGAGGAAGCAGAAAAACGTTTTACCGCAAACAAAGATGAAGCTTTATCCCGTGTTAAAAGCATAAATGCGCAAAGCTCTCAGGCTGGCAAAATGGCTAAACCTGATATTGTTAGCAAGCAAATGAGTATTACTGATTTGCTGAAATATCATGAGGGGGATGAACATATAAAGACGCGTATTTATAGCTGTATGAGGATGAATCTCGTTTCTACGGTAGAAGATTTGCTCAAAAAAGATAGATACAGCGTGTTGCAAATGCACTGGATGGGAAAAACATCTATGGCTGTTTTGGAAGACTGTTTGAGTAAAATCGGTTACAGACTTGGTGACTAATGCACAAAATATCCAGATATATTTTGATTGTCGGATGTATATAAAAAGGGGCGTTGAAAAATGCTCCTTTTTTGTTTTAAAAAGGTGTTGACAAGCGGGGATTTTTTAAGTATAAACATAGCAAATTTAGTGAATTTTTACTAAAAGAGTCGTAAAAAATTCAAGCTCCGAGGAGTCCGTCAGC
>CAVGVF010000078.1:0-5932 GCA_963632615.1 uncultured Eubacteriales bacterium | reverse complement strand
CGTCAGCCAGCGAGGTTTCGCACACTGACGTAAATTTGTTTGTATTAACAAGGTGATAAAGGTAAAAACAGAAATGTTTGAAAATTTGACCGACAAGCTGAGCCAAGCTTTTTCTAAGATAACCTCCCGCGGAGTGCTGTCAGAAAAAGACATTGACGAAGCTATGCGCGAAATCCGCGTGGCGTTGCTGGAAGCCGATGTTTCCTTGCCGGTGGTCAAAAGCTTTATTGCCAAAGTAAAAGAACAAGCCTTGGGCGAAAAGGTGGTTAAGTCGGTGCAGCCGGGACAAATGGTTGTCAAGATTGTGCATGATGAACTGGTAAAACTGCTGGGTGACGGCGATGAAAGTTTAAACTTTAACGCTCCGGCGCCGGTTTGTTTTTTGATGGTCGGTCTGCAGGGTTCGGGTAAAACCACCACAACCTCTAAAATTGCCGCGAAATTGAAAAAAAATAAGCGTATTTTGCTGGCTTCATTGGACGTATACCGTCCGGCGGCGCAGGAGCAATTAGCTCAGCTCGGCAAACAAATCAGCGTTGATACCTTGCCGATTGTTGCCGGCGAAAAGCCATTGGAAATTACCAAACGTGCTTTGGATGAAGCCAAAAAAGGCGTGTATGATTTGCTGATTTTGGATACGGCCGGCCGTTTGCAGATTGATGAAGTTTTAATGCAGGAAGTTGCCGAAGTTAAAAAACTGGCGCAGCCGGTTGAAACTTTGCTGGTCGCCGATGCTTTAATCGGTCAGGAAGCCTGCAACGTGGCTAAAGAATTTAACGACAAAATTGGTATTACCGGTTTGGTTCTGACCCGCATAGACGGTTCGTCCCGCGCCGGCGCCGCTCTTTCTATGAAAATGATTTCCGGTGCTCCGGTAAAGTTTTTGGGAACGGGCGAAAAAATTGATGAATTGGAAGAGTTTCATGCTGACCGCATAGCCGGGCGCATTTTGGGGCAGGGCGACGTGGTTTCTTTGGTGGAAAAAGCCATAGAAAACGTTGATAAAGCCGAAGCTGAAAAAATGGCCGGAAAAATGCTTAAAGGCTCGTTTGACCTAAACGATATGCTGGAGCAAATGCGGCAGATAAAGAAATTGGGCAGTATCGGCAGCATTATCGGTATGCTTCCGGGGCTGTCTAAGTATAAATCTCAGATTGAAGAGTCCGGCATGTGCGACAATCTGATGAAAAAACAGGAGGCAATCATTCTGTCGATGACAAAAAAAGAACGCTTGAATCCTGATTTGATAAAAGCATCTCGCAAGAGAAGAATCGCACAAGGTGCCGGAGTAACTGTTCATGATGTGAATGTTTTGCTCAAATCATACGAGCAAATGTCCGGCATGATGAAAAAAATGGGCAAGTTCGGCTCTTTGTCGGCAATGTCTAAAATGTTTAAGGGAAACCCGATGGGCGGAATGCCGTTCGGCGGGTTTAACAAAAAGTTTCCGTTTTAAGCGGAAGTTATGGTTTGTAACAAAGAAAGGAAATTTATAAAATGTCAGTACGTATCAGACTCTCTCGCAGTGGTTCTAAAAAACGTCCTTATTACCGTATCGTAGCAGCTGATCAAAGAGCTCCTCGCGATGGTAGATTTATTGAAAAATTGGGTTCTTACAATCCGTTGCTGCCTCAAGACCATGAAGCAAGATTGGTTGTAGACAAAGAAAAAGTTGCCGCTTGGTTGGCAAAAGGCGCTCAGCCGACAGACAGATTGCAAAAATTGTTTGCAAACTTGGGTTTGTGCGAAGCTCCGAAAATTGTTCCGCAGCCTAAAAAATCTGCTCCAAAAGCAAAAGCTGTTGAAAGAATGAAAGAAAAAGAAGCTAAAGCTGCCGCTGCTGCTGAAGCTGCTTCTTCCGCTGAATAATTTTCAGCAATGTAACAATTAGGTAGTTATTTTGAGCCTTAGATTGGAACTTTGATGACTGAAAAACGCGTATGTCTTGGAAAAATTGTTGCTGCACATGGTTTGCGCGGCGAGGTGAAAGTTCACAGCTACACCGATAATCCGGCCGATATTGATAAATATGGCGTGGTAGAAGACAAAGAGGCTGCGCATAAATTCAAAATCAAAGCAGTTGGCCCGCACAAAGAGGTTATGCGTCTGAAAATTGAGGGCGTAAACGACCGCAACGCCGCCGAAGCATTGATTGGCACCGAACTGTATGTCAATCGCGATGTTTTGCCGCAGCTGCCGGAAGAAGAATATTATTTAAGCGATATCATAGGTTTAAAAGTATATCTTAACTCTTTGGATAAGGAAATTGGCACGGTTGCTCGTTTCAGTAACTTTGGCGCCGGCGAGATTATAGAAATAAAATTGCCGCACCGCAAAGAAACCGAAATGCTGCCGTTTACCAAGCAGTATGTGCCGACTATCAATCTGGAAGAAGGTTATATTATTGTTTCGTCTGCAACGATGATTTTTGCCGATGATGACAGCGAGGAAGATAATGGCGCTGAATGTTAAAATTCTGACCATTTTCCCCGAAATTTTCCCTGGGTTTTTGGGAACGTCCTTAACCGGACGCGCCTTAAAAGACGGAATTTGGAACTTGGAAGCTGTCAACATCCGCGATTATGCGTTTGATAAGCATGGTTCAGTTGATGACACTCCATGCGGCGGCGGTGCCGGAATGATTATGCGTCCTGATGTGTTGGGCAATGCGATTGACCACAACTACAGCGGCGGCAAAATCATTTATATGAGTCCGAGAGGGCAGGTGCTGACGCAGCAAAAAGTGCATGAATTGAGTAAGGAAGATAATTTGACAATTATCTGCGGCCGGTTTGAGGGAATTGACGAGCGGGTTCTGGAAGAATACAACATTCAAGAACTCAGTATCGGCGACTATATTTTGACCGGCGGCGAGCAGGCGGCAATGATAATGCTTGACGCGGTTGTTCGGCTTTTGCCGAATGTGCTGGGTAACGCGGCTTCCACCGAAAACGAAAGTTTTGAAAACGGTTTGCTGGAATATCCGCAATATACCCGCCCCATAGAATGGAAAAACCGCAAAGTACCGGAAGTTCTCTTGAGCGGCCATCACGAAAACGTGGCAAAATGGCAAAAAGAGAAGGCTCTGCAAATAACTAAAGAAAGACGTCCGGATCTGTTAGAAAAAGCTTGATTTTAGACAGATTTGGGTTTATAAGGTAACAAATTAACAAATAAAGGTAAAACTAATGAACATTCTTGAAAATATTGAAAAAGAGCAAATTGAAAAGCTCATGGAAGGCAAAAATATGCCGACATTTAAGCCGGGTGATACTTTGCGCGTTCATACTAAAGTAAAAGAAGGCGATCGTGAACGTATCCAAGTTTATGAAGGTGTATGCATTGCTCGTAAAAACGACGGTTTGAACTCTTCTTTCACAGTTAGAAAAATTTCTTTCGGTGAAGGTGTAGAACGTGTGTTCCCGCTGTATTCTCCAAACGTAGCTAAAATTGAAGTATCTCGTATCGGTAAAGTTCGCCGTGCAAAATTGTACTTCTTGCGCGCTTTGCGCGGCCGTTCTGCTCGTATTGCCGACGATTTGTCAGTATCTGTTAAAGACGCTAACGCCGGTAAATAATTTACGGTAAAAATTTATAAAGCCTCCTGAAACTGATTTTAGGTTTCAGGAGGTTTTTATATGCACAAAGCAGGAGTTTTTAATATGGTTCCAGCAATAATTCAAAAATAGCTTGTCCGTCTTTTGTAAAAGTCTGATTGCATTTTTGAGTTATTTCTGAAATGTTTGTCGTTGCTAAATCAGTTTTATGACTGTAAAATTGTATGCCGTTGCTGCTGTCTGCCGAATTGAGCCAAAAAGCAATCAGCTCCACATCCTGAGCTATAGTTTGGGCGGAAAGAATTAGATTTTTGCAAAATGTATTGACTGCGGGAGAAAATCTGGCACCGCTATGCATATACCAAAATAAAATGGAGTATCTGATATAATTTACGCCGGGTTGAAAACCGTAATGAACTTCTATATAAATGTTATCTTTAGTCTGAAATTGCCCATATTCCGTGAGTGACAGCCCCTCAGGCATATCGCCCATAGCGGCGATTGTCGGGGCTAAATTATCCCAGCTTTTTGTTTCTTTATCTAAAGACGGTTTAATTTTTATGGCATTGGCTAAAAGCTCGGTTATGGTGTTGCGCTGCTGATTAGATTTCCACAACATCATAGCTTTGGAATAGCCTGCGATTCCGCCCACAGACAGAACTGCTATTATAGCTAGAACACCCAACATCTCTATCATACTGCGACCAACACAATTACCTGTCACACTTGGCTTTGAGCGAAGCGAATTCGTCGAGTGTCCAGGATGGTACATCCGCTTCAAAAACTTGCAACAAATACTATGCCCAAAAACCCGGCACCTGTCATTGCCGGACATGACGCACAGTCTGTTCCGGCAATCTTGTATGAACCGATACTTATACAATAATAATGCTAATTTTTTGACTAGGTTAGTCACTTGTTGCAACAAGATCTTCGGGACAAGCCCAAAGATGACGGAGAACAGATGAGAGGTCGTACTGTTTGCTGCATTTAAAAATATTGCCATTATATTCCTGGATTCTCCGGACAGTTCACTTTGTTCACGCCGAAGAATGACGTTGAAAGTGGTGGCGTTAAATACGCTATTTAAAACCTCGCCCCGTGCGGGAGAGGTCGAGGCATTAGCCTCGGGTGAGAGGGATTTTAAGACGCAGGATATTTTAATAAATTTTGCAAAAACACGCGGAATAACAAGAAAAGTGTCTTTAATCAGAAGTTCAGAATTTGCAGAGAGAGAGAGAGCATTTTGCTTAGCTTATTTTTCATCTTTCTTTCCTCTAAGATTAAGTTAATTACTCCATTCATCCTACACCAGCCTCACTCCATAAGTCAACCGTAAAATCAAAAAGTCAAGGTTACAGACATGATAAATGCAAAAAAATAAGGCAGAAGCCCACGCATTCTGCCTAAATTTTTTTCTCAGAGCAAAAATTATTTGCTGTTTACAATATCTTGCAAAGTTTTGCCGGCTTTGAATTTAGCAACGTTGCGGGCAGGAACTTTTACAGATTGACGAGTACGCGGATTGATAGCAGTTGTAGCAGCTCTTTTAGAAGTAGCAAATGTGCCGAAACCAACCAAACGAACATCATCGCCAGATTTCAAAGCATTAGAAACCGAAGCAATGAAAGCGTCCAAAGCTTTTGCAGAATCAGTTTTTGTTAAGCCTGAAGCAGAAGAAATGCTGTCAATCAATTCACTTTTATTCATTTTTGTATTTTTTTTTAAGTTATAATTAAAGTTGAGAAATCTCTTCTCGCCTTTTATCTAATAGGATTCAAAACGGTTTGTCAAACAAAAAATGACTTCAAACCCCTAAAAATAATATATTTTGCGCCGATTTTACCTTGAATGTGGGATAAAAATATTCATATTTGACTTTATAATTGATTTTATATAAGATATTATTTTGTGAAAAGGAGTAAATCTTATGAAAATCAGAATATTAGTGACGGTTTGTGCGGTTTTATTGAGCGCCTGCGGAGAATCGGATAGGGATGAAATTTATAATGAAAATAATACTAATGTGGTAAACGGCGTTGTTTATGATATCAATGAAAAGCCGATTAACGGTATTTATAAGATTTATTATGCCAACGGCAATGTAAAAATGGAAGTGAAAAGTAAAGACGGAAAGCCGGAAGGTTTCGGGCGTTTTTATGATGAAGACGGCAATGTTTTGTTTGAGGGTACTTTCAAAGACGGCTTAATGGACGGCAAAATGCTTAATTTTTATCCTAATGGTTCTGTTCACAATGAAATGTATTATATAAAAGGTGTGCCGGACGGAATTTATAAAACATATAATGAAGGCGGCAGTTTGGCTGTGGAAGTAAAGTTTGAAAACGGGAAGGCAGTCAGCGGTTATGCTATGA
>CAVGVF010000077.1:0-6942 GCA_963632615.1 uncultured Eubacteriales bacterium | reverse complement strand
TAGCGGTTCGCAGAGCTCCGCCAAGTCTCGTCCTGCTCAGGCTGATAATTCGGAAATGTTTGATATGGAATGGCTGCAGGGATATGATGAGTTAAAAAGAAATACGGAACAGTCTTTTAACAAAGTGAAACGCAGTTTCAACGCCTTGACGGATATTGATATTGAAAAGACTATTGATGATACGTTGAAAAGTTTGCAATAATCGGGAGCAGAAAAATGAAATATGGTTTGATTTTTTTATTAAGTTTAGTTATGGCGCAAAATGCGGCCGCCGGTACAATCACGCGGCAGCGGGCTTATAAAGAAACGCCGAAGGCCGATATCGGAAATCAAAATATTATTTCTCCTGATGAAATGGCTGATATGATGCATCCGGCTGATAAGTCTTTGCAATATATGCTGGATAATTATTCGGATAGAGATTTGAGAGCGTATGCCATATCCGTCAATAAATCGGAAAGGGCTTTGGCGCGGAGTTTGAATCAGCCGCTTCCGGATAAGCTGGATAAAGAAACTTTAAGCGACAGAAAGCAGATTATCGAATATCTGCGTTCATTCTATCAATATCGATATTAAGAAAATGAAAGATTTAAAGTTTAAAATCGAAAGTCCGTTTGAGCCGTCAGGCGACCAGCCGCAGGCCATAAAAGAGCTGTGCGAAGGCGTGGAGCGGGGCGAGCGCAATCAGGTGCTGCTGGGAGTTACCGGCTCCGGCAAAACTTTCACGATGGCGAAAATCATTGAGCAGTGCCAGCGTCCGGCTTTGATTATGGAGCCGAATAAAATTTTGGCGGCGCAGCTGTATTCGGAAATGAAAGAGTTTTTCCCAAACAACCGCGTAGAGTATTTTGTGTCGTACTATGACTATTATCAGCCGGAAGCCTATATTCCGAAAACCGATACCTATATAGAAAAAGATTCGGCGATTAACGAGCAAATAGACCGTATGCGCCATGGTGCGACCCGTAATGTTTTGGAAGAGCGCGATGTGATTATTGTGGCGTCGGTTTCGTGCATTTACGGCTTGGGCAGTATGGAATCATATTCATCCATGGTATTCCAGTTAAAAGTCGGCGATGTGGTGGATATTCACGAAGTAAACAAGCATTTGACCGAGTTGCTGTATGAGCGCTGCAGCGTTAATTTTGTACGCAGCACTTTCAGAGTGCAGGGCGATACTTTGGATATTTTTCCGGCGCACTATGAAGATAGGGCGTGGAGAGTTTCATTTTTCGGCGATGAAATAGAAGAAATTTATGAGTTTGATGTTTTGACCGGTAAAAAAACGCGTCAGCTGGATGAAATAACCGTGTATCCGGCCAATCACTATGTAACGCCGCGTCCGGCGCTGTCGCAGGCGATGACGCATATTAAAGAAGATTTGGAAATCCGCTTGAAGCAGTTTAAGAATGAAGATAAATTGCTGGAAGCGCAGCGTTTGGAGCAGCGCACCCGTTTTGATTTGGAAATGATGGATACGACCGGACATTGCAAAGGCATTGAAAACTATTCGCGCTATTTGACGGGACGTGCCCCCGGCGAGCCGCCTCCGACTTTATTTGAATATTTTCCGAAAAACGCTTTGCTGTTTATAGATGAAAGCCACATTGCCGTGCCGCAAATCGGGGCGATGTACCGCGGCGACCGCAACCGTAAAATGACATTGTCGGACTATGGTTTCCGCCTGCCGTCGTGTTTGGATAACCGTCCGCTGAAGTTTGAGGAATGGGATAAAATGCGTCCGCAGACCATCTTTGTTTCGGCTACCCCTGGAGAATGGGAAATGGCACAGAGCAAAGGCGTGTTTTCGGAACAGGTTATTCGCCCGACCGGCTTGACCGACCCGCTGTGCATTGTGCGTCCGGTAGAAAATCAGGTTGACGATTTAATGGAAGAATGCCGTAAAACCGCAGCTAAAGGCGAGCGGGTTTTGGTAACAACTCTAACCAAGAAAATGGCAGAAGATTTAACGGAATATCTCAAAGACAACGGCGTCAAAGTCCGCTATATGCACTCGGATATAGACACTTTGGAGCGTATAGAAATTATCCGCGATTTGCGTTTGGGGGTGTTTGACGTGCTGGTCGGCATCAACCTTTTGCGTGAGGGCTTGGATATTCCGGAGTGTTCGCTGGTGGCGATTTTAGACGCCGACAAAGAGGGTTTTCTGCGTTCCACCCGTTCGCTGATTCAAACTATCGGCCGAGCCGCGCGCAATGCCGAGGGCAGGGTAATTTTGTATGCAGACAAGATGACGGACTCTATCAAGGTTGCTTTAGAAGAAACCGAACGCCGCCGCAAAAAACAGACAGAGTATAATATTGCTCACGGTATCACGCCGCAGACCATTAAGAAAAGCATTTCTTCTACCCTCAAAGAGATGACCGAGACCGATTTTGTTAAAGATGAAACCAAGGATGTGGAGAAAATTAAGAATATTGAGAAAATGACGAAAGAATATACCAAGCTGATGAAAGAAGCGGCTCAGAATCTGGAATTTGAGCAGGCTATGGTATATCGTGACAAACTCAAAGAACTTGAAGCCTTAGCCCTGAAAATGTAGAAAATATGCCTTTAATTTTAGAAATCAGCAGCGATAACCGCATAATCAGCTTAGAAGACAAAGTCTTAACCGTGCGGCAGCAGGATGAGATTGCGGCGGAAATTCCTTTGCGTGAGGTGCGGGCGGTGTTTGTAACGGCGCAGAATACGCTGTTTGGGCAGAACTTGCTGCAGAATCTGACTGATAAAAATATTCCGTTTGTAATATTGGATAAAAATTTCAGCCTGATAAGCGTGCTGGCGCCGTATTCATATACTGACGGCAGAGGAAAAGTTCATATTCGGCAGCTGGAAGCGCGGAGCGGATTATATAAAAAAATCTGGCAGGCTATAGTGACCGAAAAAATTAAAAACCGCTCCAAAGTTCTGCGTTCCCTGCACAAAAAAGATAAGCTGCAGAAGCTGGTCAATCAGGTGTTTATCGGCGATAGCCGCGATATTAACGATAAATCGGAAAATCTGTATTTTACGGAAATGTTCGGCGCAGAGTTTCAGCGCGCTTTGCAGCCGTTTGGAATTAACGCTTTTTTACAATACGGCTATATGCTGCTGCAGGTGCTGGCTTTGCGGTATATTTGGTGGCAGGGGCTTAATCCGTCTCTTAATTTTAACCCTAAGCAGAACCAAAATTATTTCGGACTGGCCGAAGATGTGACCGAGGCTTATAAGCCGCTGGTGGAAAAATTGGTTTATGAGATTTTTACCCGCGACAATTTAGAAAATAATCAGCCTCTGACTGCAGAATATAAAGCCGAGCTGCTGCATCTTTTAAATAAGAGCTATTATGACGGCAAACGCCTGATTTCACTCTTTGAATTGGTGCGGAAAACGGTTGCCGAGGCTTCAGCTTCTTTGCGTCAAAATGAAGTGCGGCTGGCTTTTTCTAATTATCTTATAGAAGTAAAAGAAATGTAGCTATTTATAAGAAGCACGTTTGATTCTGTCGTTAATGGCAAGTCCGAGTCCGTTCTGCGGTATCGGCGCCATGGCGATTTTGGCAAATTTATTCTGCGCGTCGGCAAGCCGCATATAAGCGAACAAGTTCTCCGCCGCTTCGGTTAAGCTTCCGCTCGGGCTGAGGTTTAAGTCGCCGTCTAATTTGCCGAACCCGATATAAAATTCATCGGCTTCCGGTTTTTCGGCGTTAATCCGCAGAGTATGCTTCGGCGCATAGTGGCGCAGAAGCTGCCCCGGAGCAGTCGGAAGTTCTGGATTGCCGGCCGAAATAAGCACTTCTTCGCCTAAAAATTCTTCAATGTCTTCTTTAGCGGTGCCGCCGGCGCGCAGCAGCACAACTTTATCGGTTGTCAGGTCAATAATGGTGGATTCCACGCCGACGCTGCAGGCTCCGCCGTCTAAAATCATATCCACTTTATCGCCCAAGCCGTCGGCCACATGCTGAGCGGTGGTCGGGCTGATAGATTGATATTTGTTGGCAGACGGCGCCACAATCGGCACGCCGCTGGCTTTAATCAGCGCCAAGGCAATCGGGTGGCGCGGCATACGCACGGTCAAAGTGCGCAGTCCGGAGCAAGCTAAGTCAATGCTGGGATTTTCTTCTATGCGGCGCAGAACAAAAGTCAGCGGTCCCGGCCAAAAACGCTTGGCCAGCGCAAAAACACGCTCGTCGGTTGCCGCATATTCTTTTAAAAAATCAATATCCGCGATGTGTGAAATCAGCGGGTCAAAATGCGGACGCTGCTTAGCGGCGAAAATATTGGCAACCGCTTTGCTGTTATAAACATTGGCTCCCAGACCGTAAACGGTTTCGGTCGGAAAAGCCACCAATCCGCCGTTTTTGATAATTTCTGCCGCTTTAGCGATGTTTTCGGGTGTGTTTTGATAAATATTATTCATTTCTGTTTACTATACATTAAAAATTTGCGCCAGCGCGTAGTCCATTTCTGATTCCGGATAACTGTCTAGCACTTTCATATCTTCTCTGTCAACAATTTGATATTGCTTGTTTGAAAAATCAAAAACCAGCAAATCAAAATCGTTATAGCCTAAAAGCAAAGTCCCGTCCGGTTTAGGCATTTGCTCGTTGCAGTCTATAATATCCAGTTCATTGTCAACCGTAGCCCCAAACAAATAAGCGCCGTTGGCTTTTACGCCGTTGTATTTCTTCAAAAAATCGGAATATGACCGGGGAATGCCGTTTAATCCCATGCCGAATAAAACTTTCTGCGCCACAATCAGAGCCTCCGGCTCCAATTTTTCTCCGGCGCTGAGGTTTTGATTTTTGAGCTGTTCTGCAAAATTAACCATATTTTACCTTCTGCTGTTATTTTTACGCTGAGCGGCCAGCCATTTAGAAAACTTCTGTAAATTTTCAGAATTTTTACCCATTTTTTCGGCCAGCAGGTTCAAGCCGTTGCTGCTGCTCTGGATAGCCGTGTTATTATAAGGAATGTTGTATTTTTCTGCAACCGCAATTTCATTTTGCATGCGTTGTTCCATTTCTTGCAGATAATTTACCACATTGGCTTTGTCTTCGGCTTCGCGTTTTTGGAAAGCTGCGGTTTTCTCAAAGTCAAAATAAATGCTGTCCTGCTCGTTAAAGCCTAAAATAGACGCCATATAAGGATTGTTTGCATTAAGCCTTTGATAAAAGTTATTCATCTGATTTTGTTTATAAACCGCGTCAAACAAATGATAATAGTTGCGGTGCATCGGCGCGTCTACCAGCAAAAGATTATGCGGATAGTTGGCTTTGGCTAAATAGCCGCTGCTGGCCGTAAACTGCACGGCTTGTTTGTGATGCAGCTCCAGCTTAGGCAAAGAGCTTTTATCCAAAGGCGCGCCTTTTTCATCGCGGGCTAAAAGCAAAAATCCTTTGTTTTCATCAATCAGCCGGTTGACAAAAGCCTGCGGAATTTTATCGCCGATTTTTAAGGCCGAGACATCATATCCGGCATGGTTAAGGTCGGTTAAAACGCGCGGCGTATAGTTGGTTTCTGTCACAATCAGAGAATTTGTATCGGTATAGCCGAAACGCTTCATGGCGTTGCAAAGCGAGGCGGCGCAGCGCGGGTCGCTGCCTTTGCGGATAAGCTGCTGCTCAAACTCTGAGCCGCAATGGCGCATAAAAGTTTTAATCAGGCGGACTCTGATATTTTTATCCGGCTGAATAAAATGGGCGGCTCGGTTTTCGCTTTCCGGCTTAAAGGTGTTATAAATCACATCACAGTAGTCATTTACGGTCATAACTTTCAGCGCATCCGGATTTATCTGCTTTTTATAAAGATAGTATTTTACTTTGCCTGCAATGGAACGGAAGCTTTCAAATTGCTTAAAAACGCGCCAGCTTGGCGAATTGTTTAAGTCATATTCCGAAAACTTGGCCGTTACGGCGTTTTTAGGAGCATTGAAATATTTATAAAGCGGGCTGAGCTGGTGGTCGGGACGCTTATTGATTTTGCCGTAGCAGTCCATGCGGATAATGCGCTTTTCATCATCGGCCAGCGGTTCAAAATCTCCGTTATCAATCTGCGAGTCGGTTAAAAGATGAATTTTTTCCAGATGTTCTTCGGCTAAATCGGCAAACTTGGCAGCTGTGCCGCGCTGCGGATTTTTTTCTTGATTTTTTACAATATCATGCAGCGTCACCACCATCAAAATCTGCTGAGGGTAGGAGAGTTTAAGAAATCTTTCTTCAAAGTTATTCGGCTCGCATAATATATCCCAGATTATCTGATTGTCGTCAGAAAGCCGATCTTTCAAAACCTGATGCGGCTGCGCAGATTTTTGAGCCGCAGCCTCATTTTGCTGCAGCAAGTGTTTTCTGGCGTATTTACTACCTTTTTGTCCCATTTTTCAAATCCTACGCATCTTTTGTCTAAAGTATATAATAAAATAAAAAAATGTCTACCATTTTTTATAAAAAAAGTGTAATTACTGTATAAGTGACTAAATATTATGCTGTAAAGGAGATTGCTATGGTTGAATTTATTACCGGAAAAAATATTCGAGCTGCCTGCGATAAGGTTTTGATTGCCGAAAAAGCATCAGAAATTGTGCATACATTATCGGACAAAGAAAGAGTTTTTTTGACTGAGGCTGTTAAAAAACAGACGGCGGAAAGCGGAATAAAAGTTTATAATTTGGGCGATTATCAGGTTGTGGCCGTTGTTATTAAAAAAGCGATGTCTGGTCTGGAAATGTCCGATTTAGCCGGAAAAATCTATAAGTCCATTAAAAACTGCCGCGAAGTTAAGGTGGACTTGATTGACCGCGGAGAGCTGACCTGTAATTTTGCTTTCGGCATAGAGCTGGCTTCATATACTTTTGACAAGTATTTTACGGCTAAGCCGGAATCGTTTTACCCTAAATTAGAGCGGATTATTTTTACCGGAATAAAAGACCTGACCGATTATAAGC
>CAVGVF010000076.1:0-6970 GCA_963632615.1 uncultured Eubacteriales bacterium | reverse complement strand
CCTTGGCTTTGAGCGTCAGCTCATTCGCCGAGGATCCAGGATGGTACATCCGCTTCAGTAATATGGCTAATGTATTGACTTGGTTAGTTACTTGCTGCAACAAGATCTTCGGGACAAGCCTAAAGATGACGGAGAAAAAACGAGAGGTCGTACTGTTTGCTGCATTTAAAAATATTGCTTTTATATTCCTGGATTCTCCGGACAGTTCACTTCGTTCACGCCGAAGAATGACGCTGAGAGTAGAGGCGTTCAAGACGCTGCGACAAACACTAAGTAAGCGTCCCCAGCACCCGTCATTGCCGGACGTGTTCCGGCAATCTTGGAGCAACACACTCCTTTTGAATAATACAGCAAATTTATTGACTTGGTAAATCACTCGCTGCACCAAGACTACCGGAACAGACTGTGCGTCACACCAGCTAATGACGGAGAACAAACGAGAGGTAGTACTGTTTTCTTCTTTTAAAAATATTGATTTCATAATAAACTTCCTTTTTATTGCCATTAACAAAATAACCACCTTGATGAAAGGTGGCAGGAAGTTCAAAGCTATTATTAGTAATAGTGTAGGTATTTGGTATATAATATACCTTATTAACTACCTTCCTGCCTAAGCAAAAAAGGTAGTCTTTTTTACGTTCCTTAACGAACAACTAATAGAGGCTTTGAACCCTCACAACAGTCATCAACTATTGCTCTTTCAGCCTATAAAATTAAAAATCAAATGTCAATCTTTTTACAAGTTAAAAACTCCATAAAACTCTTGCAATACGCAAATTTTAGTCTATTCTAAGGATAATTAACCATAAAACTAGATTAGAGGATTGTTATAAAATGAAAAATAGAACCAGATTTGCGCCAAGCCCGACCGGTTATATGCACATCGGCAACCTGCGCACTGCTTTATATGAATATTTAATCGCTAAATCCGCCGGCGGAGATTTTATTCTGCGTATTGAAGACACCGACCAAAAACGCTATGTAGAAGGCGCAACCGACATTATCTTCAAAACCTTGAAACGCGTGGGCATGAATTGGGACGAAGGTCCGGATATCGGCGGCAATTTTGGTCCGTATGTACAATCAGAACGCCGCAAAATTTATCAAGAATACGCTCATAAATTGGTTGAACTTGGCGGCGCACATTATTGTTTCTGCGCTCAAAAAGAAGAAAATGAAGAAGTTGATGAAGATACGCCGGAAGCTCATATCAAATTCAAAGACCCGTGCTTAAAAATCTCTTTAGAAGAAGCTAAAAAGAGAGTTGCCGCCGGCGAGCCTTACACCATTCGCCAAACCATTAACAAAAAAGGCACTTCCGTTTTTCACGATGTGGTTTACGGCGATATTGAAATTGACTATGATGAGCTTGACGAAGGCGTGCTGCTGAAAACAGACGGGCTGCCGACCTATAACTTTGCCAACGTGGTTGACGACCATTTAATGCAGATTACTCACGTTGTGCGCGGCAATGAATATATTTCTTCCACCCCTAAATATAACCTGATTTATGAGGCGTTTGGCTGGACACCGCCGATTTATGTGCACGTTCCGCAGGTGATGAAAGACGCTCAGCACAAATTAAGCAAACGCAACGGCGACGCTTCTTTCCAAGATTTGGTGGCCAAAGGCTATTTGCCGGAAGCAATTTTGAACTATATCGCCTTGCTCGGCTGGAACCCGGGAACAGAACAAGAAATCTTTTCATTAGAAGAACTTAAACAATGTTTTTCATGTGAAAGATTAAACAAATCTCCGGCAATTTTTGATATTACCAAGCTAACTTGGATGAACGGCTGCTATATCCGCAATCTTTCAGAAGCTGATTTTCATAAATTAGCTTTGCCTTACTATAAAAATTTAGAAGGTAAAAATATGGATTTAGTATTTTTAAGCAAAGTGTTACAGCCTCGTATTGAGGTTTTAAATCAAATTCCGGAGCAAACAGACTTCTTAGCCCAAATGCCGGAATACGATGTTGCTTTGTATGAAAATAAAAAGATGAAAACAAATCCGGAAATTGCCGCTAAAGCCTTGCAGTTGGTTTTGCCGGTGTTGGAAAGCATTACGGACTGGACTAACGAAAACTTGTTTAACACTCTAAAAGAAACAGCCGTTGCCAATGAAATGAAAAACGGTCAAATTCTGTATCCGGTGCGCATTGCTCTTTCCGGCAAAGAAACCACGCCGGGCGGAGCGACTGAATTGGCGCATATTTTAGGCAAAGACGAAACTTTGAAACGCATTAAAGCCGCCATTGCCAAACTGGCTTAATTATTTATAAAAAACAGGAGCCTAACTCATGCCGAGTTTGCATATTTTACGACAAAGAAAACCAAAGAAAAAAGCCGTAAAAAACAGCACAATTCTCGGTGTGGCTGTTCTGCTCCTGTTTTTCTTTCCGGAATATCCCAAGCGTCTGATTTATCCGCTTTTGTTCGGTCATAAAACAGCCGAAAAGCTGGTTATTTCTCAAGACGGAACCTATAAAGACGTTGAACCGACAACTTTTAGCTTTTCCCGAAACAGCTATATTTATAAACTGCAGCTGAAAACTCAATACAGTATCACGGCTAAAATCGGTTATATTGACCATTACGACACGATTTTAAACAAAATTTACCGCGGCCACAGCCAAAATGACTATATAAATCTAGTGCCTGTTGATTTAATGATGGTTTACGGCGATATGGCAAAGCCGGACATTTATAAGCTGTTTGAGTTTGACCATGAAGAACGGCTCGGAATCATCAAATGCAAAGGCGTAAAATATAAGGAATCTTTCTTTTCATTTTATACTTCCGACTCCGAACGCGAAGAAAGTCAAAAAAATTTAGCAATTTGCAATCCGCACATAAACGTAAATCAATTAAATAATTACCACCCGATTCCGGCCAATGAACATATCAACAAAGGCTTGCATACATTGCTTGCCGGAGATGTTGTACACCTGGAGGGCTATTTGGTTGACGTGCCGTCCATGGGGTTGCGTACCGGCACCAGAACCAGCCAGCACCATGATTATGTCATGGGCGGGCAAAACCCAGGAATGTGCTTTATTCTGTTTACCACAAAACTTAGCGTCAATGGTTACACATATCAATAAAGGAGAAAGCCTATGAGTAAAGCAATACTTTTTTTAGCCGCCGCACTGCTGACAGCCCTGCCCTGCCAAGCCCAGCGCTGGAATTGGTCTGCTTCTCATACCCTTAAAAACACTGCAGTCACAGCCCCAAAATCTGCACCGACAGAACCAGCTTCCGCGGAAGACGGCTTTTTCAGCGACCAGGAAGCTCCTTTGGGCGATGAAGATATCAGCGCCATTTCTTTGATTTTGAACCAAGAAGATTTTGAAGCCGCCGATGTAGATAAAGACGGAAAAATTTCCGAAGATGAATTTTTAATGTTTCAGGAAGACAGCTTTAAAAATATGGCGCAAGAAAATTTTTCCAGCTATGACTCTAACCATGACGGTAAAATTACAAAAGAAGAAATAGCCTCATATTATAGCAAGACCAAAGAAAACAGTGAAAATATCGAACAGATTTCCGCCCGCTTTGAACAAGCAGACATAGATTCCGACAATACGCTTGACGAATCAGAATTTCAGCACTTTCTGCAAATCCAGATGATGCAGAATAATAAAGCACTGTTCAGCCTCTTTGATGCCAACGGCGACAATGCCATTACGTATGACGAGATTGAACAGTTTTCTAATATTTTCCAAACTTTGCAAAACTAATTTAATTCTAAAGCTGCGCGGTATCTGTCTAACAAAGACATCTGATCCAAAACCAACTGATTGATTTCAGCTACTTTTTCATCTTCTATGCCTAAAGCCTTGCTTACTTTAATCACAAAATCAACTTCGCTGTCATCCAAATCATCATCAGAATTGGCAACTGTCAGCAATTCTTTTATCAAATAGAGCGACTTTTTTCTATCCAGTGCATTGATAGCGCTTACAATCAGTTCATCTTCCGACATCGGCTGATTGATTTGCGCACTGTATTGCTTAGGAATTTGATATTTGCCGGCCAATTCTTTCATAAAGCTGCGTTCGCTGTCATCTATGCGCCCGTCTTTGCCGATAAGCCGGATAATCATGCGTAAAAACACCAATTTTTCATCCAAACTCAAATCGGCTACATATTCAAATCCATCAGTCATAATATTCTCCTTAATTTATAGTTTTATATTTTGTAACATAAATTTGTTAATTATTTCCAGCGTTAATCTGTTTTTATTGACAGCTTTTACAAAAAATGGTATTTTTTAGACATTAAAACATTTTTCAGGAGAAAATAAATGGCTGAAAACGAAAATTCCAATCTCAATGACAATAAACAAGACACCGATAAAAACGGTTTGGAAAAGTTTTATGAGTTTGACAAGCGCGAACTTAATCCCGAATACCGCGGTTATTTTGACGAAGTTCAAAAAAATCTTGCGCATGTGCGCCAAGTTAAAAACAAAATTCAGCAAATTAAAAAAGAACTGCAAATCAAAATTGCCGAATTGAAACAGAAAGTTGCCGCTCAGCAGAATAAAGCCGCCGCTTCTCAGCAAGGCAAAAACAAAGAACAGCCTAAAAGCATGGAACAGGCCGATTTAGATTTTTGCGAAGGCGCTCTCGGCGCTATGCCTGGTTTGGAAGGCCGTAATTCTATGGATGAAAGCACGCTGCAAAATATTTTGACTACCAAAACCAAACAGCCTTATGACGTTATTATAGACATCGCCCTAAAACCGCTGCCAAGCGACAGAGCTAAAGACAAAAACAATGATAAAGATAAAAATAACGGCAAAGATAAAAATGCCGAAGCTAAAGAAAAAACATCAGCCAAGCCTCAGGAAAAACCCGGCTTGACACCGCAACAGCTGCAGCAGTTGCGTATGGGCAAGCCTTTATCGGCCAAACCGGAGGCCGCAAAAACGCCTCAAAAAACCAACGCCGATAACCGGAACATAACCCTAAAAATGATGAAACAGCGTATAAATTCATCATACGGTAAATAACACTTTTTCAGATTAGGACTAAAATATGCTCACACAAGAACCGGATAAAAAGCTTAAATTTTTCAATCAGGAATTTAAGCAGTTTTATAATATTGACTTAAAATACAGTTTGGCAGAGGCTGAAAAAATCCGAAAAAAATATATAAAATCTTTTTGTATCTGCTCTGCGCTGCTGATAGCAGATATTGCTGCATTTATATTATATATTGTATTTGCAAAATTTTTTAGTGACCTTATCGGCGAAGATTTATATCTTTTCTTTTTCTGGGCGCTCATTCTTCTTGCTTTTACCATATTTACCGTAACCGTTAATGCTCTTTGCAAATATCAGCACAATATGAACATTCTGGTTTTGAACAAGCTGATTACTTTTTTCAAAAAGTTCAAGCCCGACAGCTACCGTTTGCATGTTCTGCCGGAAGATATTGTTCATTCATTACTATTTCACAATATAGCCGGTATCAAAAATCAGGAACTTTTCTGCGGAACCTATAACAGCCATGATATTTGCGCTTCTTTAAGCAAAGTAATAAAAGACGGAATCTGGGGCGCGGAATGGTGGTTTAACGGTACAATGATAATGTTAGGCCTCAACAAGAGACTTCCGGAAACTATCGTTATCCGCTCTAAAAAATTTTACTGGAACAACACGCTAGCTAAAATTTTGATGTTATACACTCCGATAATCTTAGGCCTGATTATCATTTTTTCAATTCTCATCAGCAGTACCATTCACAATCAGCCGGTTGAAGTGGTTGCCCTCGCCCTTGGCTGCAGCCTGATGTCTGTTGTACCGGCAATTTATTTTGCTTTTTATGGGCTGTCCAAGCTTATTAAACACTATACCTCAAGACATACGCACTTGAGCTTAAAAGACTTGGATTACGACCATAAATTTGCAAAAAAATGGAATGTTTACTGCCTGAACAAAAAATTCGCGGCAGACTTTTTAAGTCCGTCCATCCGAAAAAAGCTGTTAGCTCTCCAAAGCTTATGCCCTCTTTCGCCGCTAGATTGCTCGCGTTTTGACGATAATTTTATATTGGCTTTTTATTCGTTACGCGGATTTTTCAGAACCACTCCGTTTTTTGTACCGCTGCTGAATTATAATAATCTGTATAATCAAACCTATAAGCTGTATTTGCTGTTTGATTTGCTGGAGGAAACAGTAGATAAATAAACAAAAAAACCGTCCCAAGCCCAATGAGACGTTTTTTTTATTACTTGACATACGTTGGCCAATAACTGTATGCTTAAGGATTATCATTATTACCTCGTATACACCAAAAATTTCAACACACAATTTTCAAGCAAAAAAAGCTGATTGCAGCATATTTATTTTATATAATTTTATGCTAATAATAAGAAATAAAAGTATATAATATGTTATATAATGTATTTTTCTTATTTTTTACTTGACTTTAAAAGATTTTTATAATATATACAATAATGTTTGATTGATTGTATTTTATTGAATTGCAGCCGATTGACGGCTTTTGCGATATAATCGGCTGCAAATTCATTAGTAAGAAATAAATCATTTTAACAGTATTTAAACAATTTAATTAGTAAAGGAGAAAAAGCCATGGATATATGGCCAAAATATAAATCACCTTTAGGCTACTTAGCCGGTGACAGTAAAATTGACACCTACGGTGTTGACCACAGCAAATTTTCTTTGCGCGATGAAATCGCCTATCAAATGGCGCGTTCCGAACGCGAAGGACAGCTGATTAAAAACTTAAACAGTCAAGGCATAACCAAAGATTATCCGCAATACGGCACCAATTTTTGGGGCGATAATGCGGCAAATAACTATGGTTTCGGCTCTTCTGACATCAGCGAAAACATCGAAAACGTCACCCATGCGCTCAAAAACAAAGGCTTTGGCTTTGACCAAAACACCGGCACAATAGCTATAGTTCCGCAGCAGAAGCAAACTTTTGCCCAG
>CAVGVF010000075.1:0-7263 GCA_963632615.1 uncultured Eubacteriales bacterium | reverse complement strand
GTCGGTATGAGCATCCGGAATAGTTAATTTTACCGTGCCTTCGCCCGGCCCCTTGCCCACCAGATTGCCGTTTTGAAAAGCCATCATCGCCTTGTTGATTTGGAAGCTGGTTTCATCGCTGCCATACAAAAATTGGTCTACACGGGCGCGGAAGTGCGGATACGTAAAATAAAGCACAAACAAAGCGCAGACACCGCCGACACCGGCAACACCAACCAGCATCCACGGCAAACCGGCTAAAAACAGCTGCAACACAAAAACAGAGGTTATCAGCAATGTCATACCGATATCAGGCTGCATCAGCAACAGAGCCACCACCATAAAATAAGACACAAACGCCAAGTACCAGCCTTTAAAATAGTCAAGTTTTTTACTGCGTTCCAGCAGCCAAGCCGTCCAAACAATAAATATAGGCTTCATCAATTCCGATGGCTGCAGTGAAAATCCGCACAGATAAATCCAGCGGCGCGCACCTTTAATATCAGCCCCAAACAAGAAAGTCCAAACCAGCAAACCCCACAGCACCACAAATCCCAAAATGGAAACACGGCGCACCGTTTGCAGGCTGAACAAAGACATTCCCAGCATAATTACGCAGGACAGCACCACAAACTTAATCTGTTTGCGCACCAAGGCAAAATCATCAAGCCTCAGCTTGCGGGCAATAGCCGGACTCGCCGTAATATCCAAGATTACGCCGATAATCAGCAAAGCCAGCGCAACAAACAAAGTTACCTTATCAACGGTCCACAGCCATTTTACAACGGCATTATGACTTTGGCGTGAAAAATTTACCATTTTTGCCTATCCTATAAAAAAGCCAACAATCCCAGCAAAGCACAAACAGCCGCTGCGCCCCAAAAGCTTAAAACAACTCTTTTTTCTGACCAGCCCAGCTGCTCAAAATGATGATGCAACGGCGCCATCCGGAAAAATCTTTTGCCGGTTTTCTTAAAATAAACAACCTGAATCATTACCGAAACAGTTTCCATAACAAACACCGCGCCGACTATTGCCAACAATATTTCATGCTTGGTCATAACGGCGATAGTTCCTAAAATAGCACCCAGAGCCAGCGAACCGGTATCGCCCATAAAAACTTTAGCCTTAGGCTTATTGAAATACAAGAATCCCAGACAAGAGCCGATTAAAGCCGCGCAAACCACGGCAACTTCGCCGCTGCGCGGAATAAACAGCATATTATATTCGACCGCATTCGGCAAGCCGCAAAAATAAGCAACCAACATAAAAACAAACAATGCTATAATCATCAGTCCGGAAGCCAAGCCGTCTAAGCCATCGCTTAAATTCACGGCGTTGGAAGTCCCGGAAATCACAACTACCGCAAACGGAATATAGAGCCAAGACAAATTCAGGCACAGTTCCTTAAAATACGGGAAGAACAGCATAGTGTTCAAGTCGCGCGGAGTGGCTGCCGTGATAATGCTGGCCGCAACCAAGGCCGTTAAAAATTGGAAAAACAGCTTCATCCGCGCCGTCATTGCGTTGGAATTCTGCCTTTTTACCTTCCAATAGTCATCCACAAATCCGGTGGCGCCGTAAACCAGCAAAACCAGCAGGCTGACCCAAACAAAATGATAGGTAATATTGGCAAAAAGCAGCACCGAGAGAATCGAGGCGCCCAAAATAAGCACTCCGCCCATTGTCGGCGTGCCTTTTTTGGTTTTCAGATGCGACTGCGGCCCGTCCGAACGGATAGGCTGTCCGGTTTTTTGATGTTTATGCAAAAGACTGATAACCGGATAACCGCTAATCAAAACCAAAAACAAAGACAAAGCAAACGCCAAACCGGCGCGCAGCATAACCGACCAATCGGCGTAAATAAGTGAAAGCATGACAATTCTCCCGATTTTTCTTGAAAGATTAGAACAGAATATATAAAATAAGTCTTAAAAAGAAGATAATTTCTATTTAAATTTACGAGAATTTTACTATACTGTTGATAATTTGAATTCCACAAAGGGAGAATAATGATGAAAAAAACAATATTTTTATTAACCGCCGCTTTAATTTGTGGAACAATGCAGCAGGTTTATGCTGCCGATGATGATTTTGAAGACGGTTTAGGCGCCGGAGATTTATTTGCCGATGAAGAAAACGATACGGCGCAAAATTCTCAGCAGGAACAGCAAAGCACCAAAACCTTATCAGCTTTTATATCAAGCAGAATCCCTGCCTCCTCGGCCAAAAACATTGAAAACGCCGAAAAAGTTTTTTGCTATACGGTAGATTACGCCGCGGCAGACTACACCGGATATACGATTGACGATTTGGCTATTACAGGCTCTTGCGGAGAACTTTCAAACGAAGGGCGCAATCTGATTAAAGATATGGTTTTGAATAATAATCTTGTTTTTTCAACCGCCAAAGACGCCTGCAACATCAGCCCTCGAATTTTATTGAGATATATTAACGGCGTTGACAGCACCGATGTTTTATTTTCGGCGCCGTGCCACTCCATAACCTTTTTCCACGGCCGCGATATTTCCACACTGAACGCCGCCCCGGGGAAAAATATTGTAGAACAAATTATTACAACTTATTCATCCTTAAAAGATAAATTTTTATCTCCGGCGCTTTTAGGCCAGATGGTGCCGAACGGACAGGTTTTGACTCAAGATCAAAAAGAGATGGTGCGCAAAATCAACACCAGCGAATCTCCTAAGAAATGGAACACCGGCGCGGCTTCTGCCCCTGCTGCTTCGGCAGCCGATGCACAGCCGGCGCGCAAAGGATGGAATAAGCTTAAATAGCCTTTTATAAAAAAAGCTGTTGATTATTCTTTCGTTTTCTTGATATAAGGATGACAATTTTATATGTATATAAGAAGTTAAAAGTTTTGAAAAGAGTTTGAAAAGTGAACAAAGGTTCTAAGCTAAAAAATGCCATATTATATGCAACTTCCCTCTATGAAGGGGCTGAGGAGTGCAAAAAACTGCCTCAGGTGCGCGCTGATGTGGAAAAATTGAGCAAAGCTGCGGCGGATGATGCCAAAGATTTTGCTTTATTGAATAATCCGATTTGGTCTCTTGAGGTTAAAGAAAAAATCACGGCAGCTGTTGCTGATGAAATGAAATTAAGCTCTCCGACTACAAATCTGCTGAAAATTTTGGTTGAAAACCGCCGTATTAACGAACTCGGCTTGATTTTGGAACAGTTTAAAGAAATTTATAACAAAAAACAAAACATCGCCGAAGTTGAGGTTGAAACAGTGGCGGAGCTGACAAAATCTCAGGATGAAAACTTAAAACAAAAGCTTACAAATCTTTTTGAAAAAAACATTGTCGTAAATTATCATATAAATCCGCAGATTTTAGGCGGTTTGGTAATCAGATGCGGCACGGTGCTGATTGACAGTTCGGTCAAGCACCAATTAGACAGTTTAGAACAACTGATGAAAGGGACAAAATAGATGTCTGTACAGGCAAGCGAAATATCTTCAATATTAAAAGAAAAAATCGCCGATTTTGACTTATCTACAGATATGTCAGAAGTAGGACGCGTCCTTTCCGTGGGTGACGGTATTGCCCACGTTTACGGACTGGATAAAGTTCAGCTGAATGAAATGGTTGAATTTTCCAACGGCGTTAAAGGTATGGCCTTAAACTTGGAAGAAGACAGCGTCAGCGTGGTGCTGTTTGGTTCGGATGAAGGCATTAAAGAAGGCGATACGGTTAAAAGAACCGATAAAATTGTGAGCGTTCCGGTTGGAAAAGCTTTGTTAGGCCGTGTGGTTGACGCTTTGGGCAACCCGATTGACGGCATGGGCAGCATCAAAGCCGAACAATACAGCAACGCCGAAGTTAAAGCTCCGGGCATTATTCCGAGAAAAAGCGTGCATGAGCCTGTACAAACCGGCTTAAAAGCCATTGACTCGCTGATTCCTATCGGACGCGGACAACGCGAACTTATCATCGGCGACCGTCAAACCGGTAAAACATCTATCATTGTCGATACCATTATTAACCAAAAACGCACCAACGATATGGCTAAAAACGACAGTGAAAAATTGTTCTGCATTTATGTAGCTGTCGGTCAGAAGCGCTCTTCGGTTGCTCAGGTAGTAAAAACTCTGCGCGATTACGGCGCTATGGACTACACCATTGTAGTGGCCGCCACTGCTTCGGAAGCTGCTCCGCTGCAATTTATTGCGCCATACTCAGGCACAGCCATGGGCGAATATTTCCGCGACAACGGAATGCATGCCGTTATCTTTTATGACGACCTGTCCAAGCAAGCTACGGCTTACCGTCAAATGTCCCTGCTGATTAGACGTCCGCCTGGACGTGAAGCTTACCCGGGCGATGTATTCTATCTGCACTCTCGTTTGCTGGAACGTGCGGCTAAAATGAGCGAAAAATACGGTTCAGGCTCTTTGACCGCTATGCCGGTTATTGAAACTCAAGCCGGCGACGTATCGGCCTATATTCCGACAAACGTAATTTCCATTACTGACGGTCAAATCTTTTTGGAAACAAGTTTGTTCTATCAAGGCGTGCGCCCTGCAGTAAACGTTGGTATTTCCGTATCCCGTGTAGGTTCGGCCGCTCAAATTAAAGCGATGAAACAAGTAGCCGGCACCATGAAACTGGATTTGGCTCAATATCGTGAAATGGCTGCGTTTGCACAATTTTCGGCCGATTTGGATAAATCTACACGCCGCTTGCTGGATAAAGGCTCTAAATTGACTGAATTGCTGAAACAGCCTGTACATGAGCCGATGGCAACCGAAGAAGAAGTTGCTTCTATTTTCTCAGGCGTACGCGGTTATTTGAGCAAAATTGAAGTAGCCGACATCAAAGCTTTTGAGCAAGAAAGCCTGAAAGAGCTGCGCGCCAGCCATCCGGAATATCTTGAAGAAATCCGTGAGAAAAAAATTATTTCTCCGGAATTGGAAACTAAATTAGGCGAATTTTATGAACAATTTGCCGCAGATTTTTCAGCTAAACAAGAAAAGGCGGCGTAAATGGCAGGCTTAAAAGAATTACGGACACGCATTGAGGCCATTAAATCTACGCAGAAAATTACATCTGCCATGAAAATGGTGGCCGCTTCGCGCCTGCGCCGGGTTCAGATTCTGGTTGACAAGAATCAGGATTACGCCGAAAATTTACGGCGTTCTGCTTTACGCGTTTTGACAGAAATTGAGCAAGACGAGCAAGAAAAAGGTATTTGCTATCCTCGCCCTGCTCTGCTGCAAAAAAATGCCGATGAAAAAAATTATGAGCTGTATGTTTTTTCTTCTGACCGCGGTTTATGCGGCGCTTATAACAGTAATGTGGCAAAAAAAGCCATTGAGCGCATAAAAGAACTGCGCCGTCAAAAGAAAAACATCAAAGTTGTATGCATCGGTAAAAAAGCGCATGACGTTTTGAAACGCACTTTCAGCGATTTGGATATGACCTTATCCAACAACTTGAGTAAAGACGCTTCTTATCCGGAAGCGGCGACACGCTTGGCAAAATATATTCTGAAGCGTTTTCAAAACCATGATTTTGATGTGTGCGAACTGATTCACGCCCAGTTTGAATCGGCTATCAGCCGCACCTTTGAAGCAGAACAAGTTTGCCCGCTGCAGCTGAAAAATAACAATGAAGCTATTGAAAACATAAATCGTTCAGGCGATGCATTTTATGATTATATGCCGGATAAATCGACCATTTTGGAACAAATCGTGCCGATTATCTTTGAAGATACGGTTTTTCAGGCATTGGTTAATTCGGCAGCTTCTGAACACGGCGCGCGCATGACGTCTATGGACAACGCCACCCGCAACGCCAAACAAATGATTAGCGACTTGACTTTAAGATATAACAGCCTGCGCCAATCAGCCATTACAACCGAACTGATTGAAATTATTGCCGGCGCAGATGCCGTTTAGAACAAGGAGATATGAATGACTAAAGAAGAAAAAACCGCAAACAATTCCCATAAAGCCGGACACATTTATCAGGTTTTGGGAGCGGTTGTCGATGTAAAATTTGAAAGTGAAGCCGATTTGCCGGATATTTATACGGCATTGGAATGCGATAACCACGGCAAACGCTTGGTTTTGGAAGTAGAACAGCACCTTGGCGAATGCGTGGTAAGATGTATCGCTTTGGACACCACCGACGGCTTAGTCCGCGGTTTGGAAGTTGTCAACACCGGCGAGCCGATTAAAGTTCCGGTTGGTCCGGAATTGCTGGGACGCATTATCAACGTTATCGGCGAACCGGTTGACGAACGCGGTCCGATTGCCAGCAAAAACTATAAGCCTATTCACCGTGAAGCGCCTTCATTTACCGACCAATCTACCAAAGAAGAAATTTTGGTTACCGGCATTAAAGTTATCGACTTGCTGGAACCATACAGCAAAGGCGGTAAAATCGGTTTGTTCGGCGGCGCCGGCGTAGGTAAAACCGTGCTGATTATGGAATTGATTAACAACATCGCCAAAGGCCACGGCGGCTACTCCGTATTTACCGGTGTGGGAGAACGTACCCGCGAAGGCAATGACTTGTATAATGAAATGACCGAATCCGGCGTTATCGACCTTAAAGGCGATAAGTCTAAAACCGTGCTGGTTTACGGCCAAATGAACGAACCTCCCGGAGCCCGCGCCCGCGTAGCTTTGACAGGTTTGACTCAGGCCGAATATTTCCGCGATCAAGAACACCAAGACGTACTGCTGTTTATTGATAACATCTTCCGCTTTACGCAAGCAGGTTCAGAAGTTTCGGCTTTGCTGGGACGTATTCCGTCCGCTGTGGGCTATCAGCCGACTTTGGGTACGGATATGGGCGCCATGCAGGAACGCATTACATCGACTAAAGATGGTTCTATTACCTCTGTGCAAGCCGTATATGTGCCGGCCGATGACTTGACCGACCCGGCTCCGGCTACAACCTTTGCGCACTTGGATGCTACAACCGTGCTGTCGCGTAAAATTTCCGAACAGGCTATTTTCCCGGCCGTTGACCCGTTGGATTCCACCAGCCGCGCTTTGAGTCCGGATATTGTGGGCGAAGAGCACTATACCGTAGCCCGCCGCGTGCAGGAAATTTTGCAAAAATATAACTCTCTGCAAGACATTATCGCCATTTTGGGTATGGATGAACTTTCGGAAGAAGACAGAATCGTAGTTTCACGCGCTCGTAAAATTCAGCGTTTCTTGTCTCAGCCGTTCCATGTGGCCGAAGTGTTTACCGGCTTGAAAGGCGTGTTTGTGGAAATGGAAGATACTATTAAAGGCTTCAAAGG
>CAVGVF010000074.1:0-7375 GCA_963632615.1 uncultured Eubacteriales bacterium | reverse complement strand
GTTTACCGGCTTGTTTTCATTTTCAACAACCTTAGGCGCTTCGGCTTGCGGCTGTTCTGCTTCAACCTCAACAGCAATTTCTTCTACAACCTCATCCGGCTGCTCGTCAGACTTAAACCAGCTGAACCAACTGCTTGAAGTTTCTTCTTTTGCCTCTTCTGCCGGTTTCGGTGCTTCGACCTTTACTTCATCCGGCTGCTCGTCAGATTTGAACCAACTAAACCAACTGCTTGAAGTTTCTTCTTTTGCCTCTTCCGCCGGTTTCGGTGCTTCTGCTTTTACTTCTTCCGGCTGCTCGTCAGATTTGAACCAACTGAACCAACTGCTTGAAGTTTCTTCTTTTGCCTCTTCCACCGGTTTAGCTTCTTCTGCTTTTACTTCTTCCGGCTGCTCGTCAGACTTGAACCAACTAAACCAACTGCTTGAAGTTTCTTCTTTTATCTCTTCTGCCGGTTTCGGTGCTTCTGCTTTTACCTCTTCCGGCTGCTCGTCTGACTTGAACCAACTAAACCAGCTGCTTGAAGCTTCTTCTTTTGCCTCTTCCGCCGGTTTCAGTGCTTCGGCCTTTTTAACCGGAGCATTATTGATTTTTTCCATTACTTTTGCGGCTTTAGCTGTCCAAATCCCGTCCGGATAATTGTTTTGCAAAATTTTATAATATCCGGCTGCATATTTATTTAACCCTAAAATGCCGTAAATTTCCACCTGACGGTATAAGGCTTCTTCAATCTGCACCGTGGTTTGATAATTTTCCAGCACCACATTAAAACGATTTAAAGCCGACAGATAGTTGCCGTTGTTCAAATAATAACGGCCGATAATCATTTCCTGCCCTGCTTTATAATCTTCGGTCAAATTAACTTTTCTGCGGGCATCGGCGGCATATTCGCTGTCCGGAAACAGCATAATCAGACGGTTAAAAGCTTCTTCGGCTCTTTCGGTATCAGCCTGATCTCGGTCAGCGGAAGAGATTTGATCATAATAGCACATACCTTTTAAATAATAAGCATACGCTACGTCTTTGTTGCCGGGGTGATATTTGATAAAGCGGTCAAGCGCCAGCACTGCATCATCATAATCTTCGTTTTTGTAATATGCGTATGCGCCCATCAGCTTGGCTTTTACCGCCCATTGCGAATACGGGTGTTCAATTTCCACCTGTTCAAACTCTTCGGCGGCTTTTTTGTATTTTGTTTTTTGCAAATCATCAAAAGCGTTGTTATATAAATTTTCTACCGGCAAATCTGTCTGCACTTTATCAGCAGCGCACCCGGCCACAAACAACACAGCCAGCAAGCCATAAATTTTTTTCATACTTTTATTCCTCAACTATTTGATAATTATGTGTATCGGCAAATAATTTTTTCAATACTTCATTATTATGAAAATGTCCGCTCTTTTCGGCTGTAACATCGGCAAGCAGACGATAGCCCGCGGTATACATATCGCCGATGCAATCCAAAACTTTATGGTTTACAGCTTCATTTTCCACCCGGAAGCCGCCTTCATTCAAGATTTTTTCGCCGTCCAAAACCACGGCATTTTCCAGGCTTCCGCCTTTAATCAAGCCGATAGAGCGCAGATAGTCTACCTGATATTTTTCGCAAAAAGTACGCGCCGGAGCAATTTTTGCGGCAAAAACCGCTTCATTTATAACGCCGTCAAATTCCTGATGACCGACAATTTTAGACGGAAAATCAATCGTAAAACGGATGTGCAATTCATCACTCGGCCGCAAAACCACCTTAGCGCCTTTGCCGTCGGCAAACTCCACTTCACGCAAAACTTTAAGATATCTGCGTTTTGCCGGCAATTCTTTAAGCGGAACTTTTTTTAATTGTTCATAAAAAACTTTGGCGCTGCCGTCCATAATCGGCGTTTCGGGATTGGTTACTTCTATCCGGGCATTGTCAACACCCAAAATATATAAAGCAGCCATAATATGCTCGATAGTGCTGACAATTTCTTTTTGCGCATTGCCCAGACAGGTACAGTTACGGGTATCCACAACCTGATTATACACTGCCTTAAACTCCGGTTTATGCGGCAAATCGGCGCGGACAAAAACAATACCGCTGTTTGCTTCGGCCGGATAAAATGTCATTTTGCTCGGCAGCCCGCTGTGCAAGCCGATTCCGTTAATTTCAAAAATTTCGCCAAAAGTTTTTTGCATAAAATTCTCCTAAAAAAATGGAAGGCGGCCTATAAGCCGAGTTCTGTACACGATTTGCTTTACCGTATCCGGCAAAGATTTGTGCGATAGCTATTCATCTGCGCCAAACGTCGCCGCTTGGCTGGTGCGACCCACCTCTGGAGCGGAGCGGAAACTCTCCGGGTACTTAGTCAAAAGACAAAGCCTCCTAATTTGGTCTTACATCAGATAGGGTTTACCTTGCCACAGACATTGCTGCCTGTGCGGTGAGCTCTTACCTCGCCTTTTCAACCTTACCGGCATATAACCGGCGGTAATTTTCTGCGGCACTTTCCCTTGGATTTCTCCAGCCAGACGTTATCTGGTACCTTGTTTCCGTGAAGCCCGGACTTTCCTCATCAATGGATTTTACTTTCCCTGACGCAGCTATCCGGCCGCCTTTCCAAAAAACAAAATACCCCCGCTTATAAATAAAATCAATGTTTTTTAAGGATTTTCCCAACTTTAATTAAATTTTAAAGTTTTTAGCCTAGGCTGAAAGCAGTTATTTTCAAGGGAGAAGACTATGAATAAATTTATTTTAGCTTTGTTGGCCGGCACATTTTTAGCCTCCAACGCAATGGCTGACTGCAACGGCTTCTATTTGGGCGGCCGCGGCGGTGTTGTTAAACATGACTATTCTAAAAAAGGCAACAGCGGTATCAACACCGACGGTTTGGATAAAAACAAACTGATGCTGAGCGGCGCTTTGGGCTATCGCTACAACTATTTTCGCACAGAATTGGAATATGTATGGCGTCAGAAAAGCAGCAAAACCTATTCTGATGACGTAGCAGGCGTTTCTACAAAATATAACTTCAAATCATATTCTTATATGCTGAACGGTTATTTTGACTTTGCTCCGTACAGATGGTTCACACCGTATGTAAGCGCCGGTATCGGTTTCACAAAAATGAAATACAGCGATAAAACTACAATTTGGGATGACGGCTCTTCAACAACCGGTACAAGCAACGGCAACTACAATCCGACTCGCTTTACTTGGTCTGTCGGCGGCGGTTTGAGCGTAAAAGTTACCAACCGTTTCAATGTTGACGCCGGTTACCGCTATTATGACATGGGCTCAATCAAACATGCAGATGTTACAGCTCATGAAATTTACACCGGTTTGCGTTACGTATTCTAACGCTTTGACTAAATTAAAAAGCCGCTAGTCTGTTAGCGGCTTTTTTGCTACCTGAGGAGATTTTCTATGTCTAACAAACTTTTCGGCACAGACGGCATTCGCGGCATTGCCAACACCTATCCACTAACCATAGACTTCTGCAGCCGCCTGGCCATTGCTTTGAGCCAAACAATCTGCACCAAACATAAACGCGCAGCCATTGCCCGCGATACCCGCATTTCCGGCGATATGCTGCTTAATGCGCTTTGCGCCGGCTTTACCTCACAAGGCGTGGATGTAGTGGATTTGGGCATTATTCCGACTCCGCTCTGCACAACCGTAACCCCGACTTTGGGCGTGGATATGAGCATTATGATTACGGCTTCGCACAATCCCTACCGCGATAACGGCTTAAAGCTTATTACATCCGCCGGCGACAAGTTTTCGGACGAGCAATCGCGCATGGTGGAAGAATTATTAGCCAAAGACGCAGCTCCGGTGTATGATGCCGACAAAATCGGCCGTGTCATAAAAGATGATACAGCCATAGATTTTTATAAGCAGACAATTTCTAAAATTACCTCTGCCGGTGCTCTGAAAGGTATGAAAATCGTCATTGATTCGGCAAACGGAGCTTTTTCGGCCATTATGCCGCAGGTTTACCGTGATTTAGGTGCTGAAATTATCAGCCTTGCCGACCAACCGAACGGCACAAATATCAACCTGGACTGCGGTTCACAACACACCGAAAAACTCTGTCAAACCGTTGCAGAAAGCCATAGCCGGCTGGGTATTGCCGTGGACGGCGACGGCGACCGCATTATTGTCTGCGATGAAAAAGGCAGCCGCCTGAACGGCGACCAGATTATCGCTTATTTAGCAACCTATTTCAAGCAGCATAATTTGCTGAAAAACAATGCCGCCGTTGCCACAATCTATTCAAACTTAGGTTTGGGACGCTACCTGAAATCCATTGGCATAGACTATTATACCTCAGCAGTCGGCGAACGCTATGTTATTGAAAAAATGCGCGAAACCGGCGCCAACATCGGCGGAGAAGAATCCGGGCACATGGTTTTAGCCGACTATTCGCTGACCGGAGATGCTTTGCTGGCTTCTTTAGTTATTTGCCTCGGCGTTAAAGAAAGCGGCAAAAAAATGAGCGAGATTTTTCCGGTGTTTGAGCCATACCCGACCGCAGCGCACAATCTGCGCTTTGCCTCAAAAGACGAAGTAGCGGCTCTGATGGAAAAAGCAGAGTTTAAAGCTTGTCTGGCAGAAGCTGAAGCGGCTTTGAAAAATCACGGATCAATCATTGTCCGCAAATCCGGAACCGAACCGGTTATGCGTTTGAAAATAGAAGATGAAAGCAAAGAGCTGGTTGAGCAAATTTCAGAAAAAATGTTGGACTGCATCAAAAAATTATCCGGAAATTAAAGATTCTTTTAACGAGTAAATGTTTATACTTTGAAAAAAAATAAAGAGGAGAAACAAAATGATAAAAGGCATTATAGCTTTATTTACTGTAGGCATTCTGTTCAACCCGATGGCTTGGCTGGGAATCGGCGCCGGCTGTTATATGATGCTGAATATGACTATGTCGCAGATGCATGACTTGGCCGGTATGTGGCAAGTTCACGCCGGAGTGCTGGCAATAGCCGCGGTTTATTCTTTGATTTTTAAAAGAATTTATTATTCCGGCGCCAACGGCGTAAACTGGAAAGCCACCATCAAAGGCATTTTCGGACGTTATATTTATGTGCTGTTTATCACGGCTGTAACCTGCCTGTGCTTTGTCGGCTATGACATCGGCACCAGCGAAGAAACACAGCAGCAAATCCGCAACAATAAAAATGTGCGTATTCTGACAAATGAAGCGCGCAGCGCCTATGAGGCTCCGAAATTGCCGGGAGAATAAGGCTAAATTTACGGCAAACAAAAAGACCGAAGCTTCTTTAAGTTTCGGCCTTTTTTTGATATTTAATCAGTTATTTTTTCGTCCGGATCACGCAGAACATAACCGCGACCCCAAACTGTTTCAATATAGTTCTTACCGCCGGAAGCACGCTCCAATTTTTTGCGCAGCTTGCAAATAAATACGTCAATAATCTTCAATTCCGGCTCATCAATGCCGCCGTACAAGTGATTCAAAAACTGGTCTTTATTCAGTGTGGCGCCTTTACGCAAAGAAAGCAGTTCCATAATGCCGTATTCTTTGCCGGTCAGGTGCAGCGTTTTGCCGTTTACGGTCACGGTTTGAGTATCCAAATCTATCTGCACATCGCCGGTGCGGATAATAGAGTTTGAATGCCCTTTTGAACGTCTTACCACAGCTTGAATACGCGCCAGCAATTCGGATTTATCAAACGGCTTAGTCAAATAGTCATCAGCGCCGTAGCCCAAGCCTTTAACTTTTTTATCCGGCTCAGACAAGCCCGACAAAATCAGCACCGGAGTTTCAATTTTTGCACTGCGCAGATTTTTCAGCACTTCATAACCGTTCATATCCGGCAGCATCAAATCCAAAATGATGATGTCATAATCATACAGCTTGGCAATATCCAAACCGTCTTCGCCCAAATCGGTGGAATCCACCACCATACCTTCTTTTTTCAGCATTGATTCAATGCTTTGAGAAACAGCATAATCATCTTCAACCAAAAGAACTCTCATATTTGCCCGCCTTTCGCAAAAAAATTCTTACCTAATATCTTGAGTCTAATAGGATTTTATCAAAATGAAAAGAACTTGTTAATAATTATTAACAGCCTAATAAAATTTTTTTTGACATATTGTATCCGGCGTAAAAGAACATATCTTTTTTGCAGCAAAAAATAAAGAAAGGAGTATAAAAAATGATAAAATTTATGGAATTGCCGTATAACATTGACGCGCTGGAACCGCACATCAGCCGTCAGACTGTGGGTTTTCACTATTTAAAACATCACAAAGGCTATGTAGAAAAATTAAATAAACTGATTGCCGGCACGGAGTTTGAAACCATGACACTGGAAGAAATTGTGATTGCCGCGCATAAAAAAACGGAACATCTTGATATTTATCACAACGCGGCGCAGGTTTGGAATCATAATTTTTATTGGCAGTCGCTGAGTCCGGACAGCGGCGAGCCGAACCGCAAGCTGCTGGAAAAAATAGAAGAAACTTTCGGCTCATTTAATGACTTTAAGGATACCATGCGGCAAAAAGCCTTGGAGCAATTCGGCAGCGGCTGGGCTTGGCTGGCCGAAGACAGCAACGGCAACCTGCTCTGCTATAACACAAGCAATGCCGACAATCCGCTGATTTTTGGGCATACGCCGCTTTTAACCATTGATGTGTGGGAGCATGCTTATTATTTGGACAGCCAAAACCTGCGGGTTGATTATGTAAACAAAGTGCTGGATAATTTATTAAATTGGCAAAATCTTAAAGCATACGATTAAAAAAGTCTTGCATTATGCAATAAAATAGGCTAGAAATGGGACACATTAAAGATATGGTCCCATCGTCTAGTGGCCTAGGACGCGGCCCTCTCAAGGCTAAAACACGAGTTCAAATCTCGTTGGGACCACCAATAATAAAAGAGCTTGCCTTTTGGTAGGCTTTTTTGTTATTCTGGTGTCCCCGAGAGTTGAACTCGTAGAGTCAAGCGGTAAGCCGGCAAAAACGAGCTTTAAAAGCGAAGTTTGAGCCGTTGCGGCGCGAGGAGGACCCGCCTTTCAAACAGCACTTACTATAAGTATTTAAAGCGGGAGTACCTAAATCTCGTTGGGACCACCAATAATAAAAGAGCTCATCGCCAGATGGGCTTTTTTTGTTATTTTCGGTGTTACACCACCACTTTCAAGGTCATTCTTGCGTGTGAGCTTTAGCGAACTATCGCGAGAATCCAGGATTTTATGGCTATATTATTGAATGTAGCAGACAGTACGGCCTCTCGTCTATTCTGCGTCATTCACGGGCTTGTCCCGTGAATCTTGGTGCAGCAAGTGACTGGCTTAGTCAATAAATTTGCCTTATTATTGCATAAATACCGGTTCGGCCAAGATTGCCGGAAC
>CAVGVF010000073.1:0-7463 GCA_963632615.1 uncultured Eubacteriales bacterium | reverse complement strand
GCATAGTACCGTGCAATATGTATGGATTTATAAATCCGGAACAAACAATACACAATTTTATGGCGATGCCTATTGCGGCGGCGACAAAAAATGCTTGAGAGATATGACTTTGGCAGAAATTAACGATGAATGCCACGGCTGTGAAGGCGGTGTGCAAAGCTGTACCGTAACTTTGGAGTTTTAAAATTCCAGCAAATTGCTGCATAAGCCGCCAAGCAAACCGCAGATATAGAGCAAAACAACAATCTTAAGGTTTTGCTTTAAGGGGCGATTTACTCTGAACAGCACCAGCAACCCTACTCCGCCGCTGACCAAGCTGCCGCTCATCATGGTGCTGAAATCAATATAATTCAAAATGTACATCTGCGTTAAAATGACCGAAGCCGAGCAATTCGGAATAAGTCCGATTAAAGCGCTGAACATTTCTCCCAGCAGCGGATATTGCAGAATTTGCGTCAAATCAGCGGAGCTGCCGTAATATTGCAGGAGAAGATTCAAAATCAGACTGACTGCTAAAATAAACAAGGTAATGCGTACAGAATGATAAAGCGCCGGTTTCCAAAGCGGCTCATCTTCCTCGCAATGACAATGCTCGTTTTGGCACAGCGTTTCTATATCCGGCGCAGGCAAAATATGACGCTTTTTAAACATAAAATCAATCAAATAGCCGAATACTACTCCGCACGCGGCTTTATAGCCGATAATTAAGGCAATTAAAGACAACGGAGCTTCATAGGAAATTAAAATCGGCAATAGCTCGTCTGAGGTGGAAAGAAAAATTGCTATCAGCGTGCCTAAAGTAATTACGCGGGCGGCAAACAAGTTAGCGGCAACAACCGAGAATCCGCATTGCGGCAAAACTCCCAAAACCGCGCCGACTAAAGGCCCTGCTTTAGAAGCTTTTTGAACAGCAGCCGTAGTTTTATCCGAAGTTTTGCGTTCAAGATATTCCAAAAACAAATAAGTCACAAACAGAAACGGAAAAATTTTTATGTTATCAATCAAGGTTTCTGCAACTATTTTCCACATTATATTAAGCTCCTTATAGGTGGATATATAGTCGTTCTGTCTATATTATGCAAGATAAAAAAGAAAGGAGTACGTTATAAAAACGTACTCCTTTGGTTTAGAAGATTATTAAGATTTAAACAGTAAGGTTTTAGATCTTAGGTCAGATTCAGATTTCTAAGCTTTAAGCCGGATTGCTGGCATCGATTGCCTCAATCGCAGCACGCTCAGCCTCAGTATACTCAGGCTCGGCATCTGCAAACTCAGGATCATCGACTGCCATAGCAGCACGTTCGCCACTTTGAGAATCAGCAGACATAGCGTCTTTGATATCTTCAACAGAAGGGAATGGCTGTGTGGTGTAGAACACGCAGGTCATCTGCTTAGAGAAAATTACCTGAGCGGTCTCCTGCACATCATAAGCTGTGACGTTCCAGATATTGCTGATAGCACTGTCGGCATCATAGTCAATATCGCGGCCAAGCAAAGCCCAGGCAATTTCTACCGAACGAGGCAGAGCCTCATTAGAAACGCCGAGGCGCTCAACCATAGCACGCTGACGAGATGTTTCAATGCGGCGGTCGGTTGCTTCGCTTGTCTGCAAACGCTTTACGTTGTAGCAAACAATGTCAATGCACTTGTCGTAGTCCTCCTTGTTGGCACAAGAGATGGCAATACGCAAAGTACGAAGACCAAAGTAGCCGGCAATTTTTACCTGAGCTTCAGCGCTAATATGAGCTTCGCCGATAGAACGCTCAAGGCGTCCGGAGAGCATACTCATCAAAACGTTGGTGGAAGCGGTGTTGTCTGCCTTTGAGATGTCCCAGCCAAAGAGAGCAATCTGCATTTTGCCGTTGCCTTCAATGTTCTGATGACCGCCGGTGTACTCCAAGTTGATATTCTTGCGCTTGCCTGTTGCCAAAGCACCAAAGTACTGTTCTGCAACTTCAACAACCGTATCGAAATTCTCCTTAGGACCACAGTAGCCAAGCACCACGTTCTTTGCCACAAAATTCTCTGCGATATAAGCCTTGACATCGTCAACTGTCAACTGAGAAATCTTGCTGATGTAGTCATCTGTCTTCCAGAAAACTTCATTCTTGCCAAAAGCAGTGTGCTTGTAAGCAAGCTTTGCCTGACGAAGAGGCAGAGGAGCAAGATCCTTGGTGTGCTGAGCGATATCCTTGATAGCCTTGTTCAAAGCCTTCTTGGTTACGGCAGTAGTAACGCAGTTGTCATAGAGGTTCTTAACAGCCACTGTGATGGAAGCGTTGACGCCTGTAACGAATGAAGTCATGGAACCGCCGCAGATAGACATCAGATTGCAGGAGTTCTGCTTAACGATGTTCTCATAAACAGCAGCAATACCAACCTTAGGCTCATTCACGTGTCCGCACTTAAATGTTAATGAAACTTCTTGAGCATTTTCACTTGTGCTCTTGAGCACGATAGTCAAACCATTGTTCAAAGTCTTCTTCATAACGATAATAATTTAAAGGGTTAATAATAAATTTGATAACATTATCTATATGGCTATTTTTGACAAAAGTCAAGGGCTTTTTTAAAATTTTTTATTTTTTGTCATTTTATACCCGGATTATATATAAAATAAGTATGTGGTAAAACTGCTTTTAAAAACTTGATTTTTATGGGCGATATGCTATAAATTCGCCATAAACATTATTGTTTTGTAACCCATACAAAACCTTTGGCGCTAAGTCTTTGATGTTTTGTAATTTTAATTTAAACTTTTAAGGATACTATCTATGTCAGATGTAAAAATGAAAATGATGGATGCCAACGAAGCGTGTTCTTCTGTTGCACACCGCATGAACGAAGTCTGCGTTATTTACCCGATTACTCCGTCTTCTCCGATGGGCGAATGGGCTGATGCGTGGTCTGCCGCAAAACAGAAGAATCTGTGGGGTGTAATTCCTCAGGTACAGGAAATGCAGTCTGAAGCAGGCGCCGCAGGTGCTTGCCACGGTTCTTTGCAAGCCGGTGCCCTCACCACAACATTTACGGCTTCTCAAGGCCTTTTGTTGATGATTCCGAACATGTATAAAATTGCCGGCGAATTGATGCCGTTTGTTATGCATGTTGCCGCTCGCTCTTTGGCTTATCACGCTTTGTCAATTTACGGCGATCACTCAGATGTTATGGGCTGCCGCCAAACCGGCTTTGCAATGCTTTGCTCCAACTCCGTGCAAGAAGCTCATGATATGGCCGCCATTGCGCAAACCTCTACTTTGCGCTCCCGCGTTCCGTTTTTACATTTCTTTGACGGTTTCAGAACTTCTCACGAAATTAAAAAGATTAAATTGCTGTCCGATGACGATTTGCGCGCAATGCTGAAAGACGTTAATTACAAATTTAACGCCGAGCACGCTCTGCGTCCTGAAAATCCGGTTATCCGCGGTACTGCGCAGAATCCGGACGTATTCTTCCAAGGCCGTGAAGCTGCTAACGTATATTATGATAAAGTTGAAGGCATTGTTCAGGAAGAAATGGATAAATTCGCCAAAATCAGCGGCCGTCAATATCATGTTGTTGACTATGTCGGCGCTGCTGACGCTGAAAACGTTATCGTCGTTATGGGTTCCGGTGCCGAAACAGTTGAAGAAGCTATTGAATATTTGAATGCTCACGGTGCTAAATTGGGCGTTTTGAAAGTTCATCTGTATCGTCCGTTCCCAACCGAATCTTTCTTGAAAGCTTTGCCGAAAACCGTTAAAACCGTTTCTGTTTTGGATAGAACAAAAGAATCCGGCTCTTTGGGCGAACCTTTGTATTTGGACGTTGTTACCGCTTTGTCGCAAGCCTTTTCAAACGGCAAATTGGCAAGCTTGCCGAAAATTTACGGCGGCCGCTACGGTTTGTCTTCTAAAGAATTTACGCCGGCTATGGCTAAAGCTGTGTTTGATAACGCTGTTTCTGCAGCTCCGATTAACGGCTTTACCGTTGGTATTAACGATGATTTGACACATAAATCATTGGCTTATGATGCTTCATTTGAAGTTGAGCCTGATGATGTTGTGCGTGCCGTGTTCTTTGGCTTGGGTGCCGATGGTACGGTTGGTGCAAACAAAAACTCTATTAAAATTATTGCTGAAGATGCCGGCAAATACGGTCAAGGCTACTTTGTTTACGATTCCCGCAAATCCGGTTCTATGACCACATCTCACCTGCGTTTTTCCGATAATCCGATTCGTTCGGCTTATTTGATTACTTCGGCGGACTTTGTCGCTTGCCACCAATTCCAATTTATGAACAAAGTGGATATTCTGCGCATTGCTAAAGACGGCGCCACATTCTTATTAAACGCTCCGTACAAAGCCGAGGAAGTTTGGGATCACTTGCCGATTGAAGTTCAAGAAGAAATTTTGGCTAAGCACCTGAAATTCTACACAATTAACGCCGTAGAAGTTGCCCGTGCTACCGGTATGGGACAACGCATTAACACGGTTATGCAGACTTGCTTTTTTGCAATTTCCAACATTTTGCCGAAAGATGAAGCTATTGCTCAGATTAAAGCTGCTATTAAAAAGACTTACAGCAAAAAAGGCGACGCTATTGTGCAAAAGAACTATGCGGCTGTTGATGCTTCTTTGGAACATTTGTTCGAGGTTTCTTATCCTGACCACGTTACATCTAAGTTCCATCGCCAAGCTCCGGTTCCGGCCGACGCGCCTAAGTTTGTTCAAGGCTTGACCGCAACTTTGATTGCCGATAACGGCGACAGCATTAAAACTTCTGATTTGCAGGAAGTTGTTGACGGTACATGGCCGACAGCTACAACTCAATATGAAAAGCGCTGTATTGCTACCGAAGTTCCGGTTTGGGACGCCAATACTTGTATTCAATGCGGTAAATGCTCAATCGTTTGCCCGCACGGCGTTATTCGTATGAAAGTGGCTTCGGAAGAAGAATTGAAAAATGCTCCGGCTACTTTGAAAACTGCAGACTATAAAGGCAAGGAATTTGCCGGCAAGAAATTTATGCTGCAAATTTCTCCGGAAGACTGCACCGGCTGTGGCGTATGCGTAACTGCTTGTCCGGCTAAAAATAAAGAAAATCCGGAATTGCACGCAATCAATATGGATCATATTGAAAACCACTTAGAAGCTGAAAAAGCTAACTGGAAATTCTTTGAAACATTGCCATACGTGAAGAGAACCGAAGTAGCTAAAAACTTGCCGAAGACAACGCAAATGATTCAGCCGTTGTTTGAATTCTCCGGTGCTTGCGCCGGCTGCGGCGAAACTCCTTACATCAAATTGCTGACTCAATTGTTCGGTGACCGTATGGTTGTGGCTAACGCTACCGGCTGTTCTTCAATTTATTCCGGTAACTTGCCGACAACCCCTTATTGCAAAGACGAAAAAGGCCATGGTCCGGCTTGGGCAAACTCTTTGTTTGAAGACAATGCCGAATTTGGTTTGGGTATGCGCATTTCTATCGATCACGAAGAAGTTACAGCCAAAACCTTGCTGGAATCTATGAAAGCAGAATTGGGCGAAGTTGCTGAAAAGATTTTGAGCAATCCGCAGTCCAACGATATGGAAATTGACGCTCAACGCGACAATGTGGCTGCTTTGCGCGCTAAGTTGGCAACAATGAACAGCGAAGAAGCTAAACACTTGAGCGAAATCGCCGACTATCTGATTAAGAAATCCGTATGGATTATCGGCGGTGACGGTTGGGCTTATGATATTGGTTTCGGCGGTGTTGACCACGTTATCGCTTCCGGTCGCAATGTCAATATTTTGGTTGTGGATACCGGCGTATATTCTAACACCGGCGGTCAGCAATCCAAAGCTACACCGATGGGTGCTTCCGCTAAATTTGCCACAGCCGGTAAGGAATTACCAAAGAAAGATTTGGCAATGATTGCTATGTCTTACGGCAATGTTTATGTGGCTCAGGTAGCTATGGGTGCCAACGATATGCAAGTTATTAAAGCTATGAACGAAGCAGAAGCCTATGACGGCCCGTCTTTGATTATCGCTTACTGTCCTTGCATTAACCAAGGCTTGAATATGGCAGACGGTTTGTCTCACCAAAAGAATGCCGTAGAAACCGGCAGCTGGCCATTGTTCCGTTTCAATCCGTTAAACGAAACAGCAGGCAAAGCTCCGCTGACTTTGGATTCTAAAGCTCCGTCTAAACCTTTGGCTGACTTTATGTCCAGCGAAACACGTTTCCAGGTTGTCAACAAGATGAACCCGGCTCGTTATGAAGAATTGCTGGAAAAAGCTCAGAAAAACGTTAACGATAAGCATACTTTGTTGGAATATATGAGCCAATATAAATAATGCTTAGCTAACAGATTCGGCTAACAGTTTAATACTGTTGGCCGATTTTTTATACTCAAATTCCAACCAAAAGAAAACAATCTGTTTCTAACAGACATTTCAATAATTTTGCGGGAATTTATTAAATGTTTGACTTTTTAGTTTTGATTGGATATAAATAAAAAGCCTTGTAGGTAACGACTACTTGGCTTTTTCAATAATCGGAAAGAAGTTGAACCATAACTTCCTACCCTTATATTGGAAGTATGACATAAAAACCAATAAATGTCAAACATTTTTTGTTTTATGTCTGGGTTCTGCCTCTTTCCCAACCGCCCAAATGGGCTGAAAGGAATGGGGATTTAATATAGGGGCTATTTATACTCCTCAACAAAATCAATAAAATCATAAGATACGCAGATATTTTTTTGCCGGTGTAGCGAGGACTACATCAAGAAAAAATATCAAGCAGATTGGATTTTATTTTTGCCCTTTAGGGTTTGCCGAATATAGCTTGCTAGTTTGTCGCCAAGCCTTGTCAATACGCTCTGTATTGCCTGCGTTTGTCTCCGCCTATCAAACTATATTAGGCAAATTGAGAAATATGAATAGCCCCTATATTAAATCCTTAAATCAAAGTGCTAAGTATAATAATTCTTATACTTAAAATCATCATCATTTTCTTTAAATAGTATAATGTGATGAGGTGGAGATTTCAAGTGTTTTCAGCTTGTTTTCTCCGCCCTTTGATATTTTTATATCATTTTACTCCAAATAGAAGTCTGGAATTTTTTTCTTTACAAGCTTTTTCTTTGCCGATAATATAAATTTGAAAGCATAATAGTGCTTTTAGGGCGTCAGAAACCCTTTCATAGACAGTCGCCTAGGTAAAGGCGTCTAATAAGTATGCTGATTTCTGCATTGTGCGGATGTCGGCTAAATAAGGTTTCGGCCAAATAAGCCGAGCCGTCTTTGTCTATGTACGGTTTCTGAACATCCGCCCGCTTGTTATAGCGGGTTTTTGTTTTGTGTGACAATTTACGGAGTTAGAAATATGTATAAGTTAAAAAATAGAATAATCTCTCGCTTTTTTGCCGTCATTACCGGGCTTGTCCCGGTAATCTTGGTGCAGCGAGTGACTAACTTAGTCAATAAATTTGC
>CAVGVF010000072.1:0-7568 GCA_963632615.1 uncultured Eubacteriales bacterium | reverse complement strand
TACCAGATTAGATACCTATTTTTCTGATATCTTAAAATTAGACTATACTAAGTATGTTAATATGGGCGTTTTTTTAGTAAATGTCACTAAAATGAGAAATATGAATTTTCTTGACCAAGCTTTAAATTTAATAAAAACAACACCGATTTTTTATGCAGATCAAGATATTTATAACACAATTTGTAATAATTCTGTAGAAATTTTATCTCCAAAATGGAATTATCAAGCTATTTTTGATAATAGAGCATTTCTGAAAATTTCTGGAGAAAATACTTATCAAGATTATTTTTCTGATTTTACAGTTCCAAACATTTTACATTATGCTTCAAAACAAAAAATCCCTGATTTAAAATCATTTTTTGAAGTAATGTTCTGGAAATATGCTCGGAAAACTCCATATTATGAAGCTTTATTAGATATGAGAATATTAGAAATAAAGTATGCAAAGAAATAAGATGATATTTGGGGCGCGTTATTTTTAAACATTTAATTGCGCCTTATCATCATATAATACGTATAATTTTTCGACAAGAATTTCAAACCTATTCGATATATATGGTTTTATTGTATGTATTATCAGTAATGTTTTTTTCTATATTATTACATTTTGGAATGAAGAAGATACAGCTTATTTGCAAAAGAGGAGCTAATGACTAGGAATATTAAAGTATCTGTTTTAACGTGTCTATTTAAGCATAAGGAAGAATTTGTACGTCAATGTTTAGATTCTCTAACAGCTCAGACTCTCAAAGAATGTGAATTTATACTTATTGATAATGGCGCAGATGAAACAAATAAGGCTTTGATTAAAGAGTATTTGAAAAAAGATAAGAGATTTAAAGCTTTATATCTTGTGAAAAATGTTGGAATGGGAGCAGCTCTGAATTTAGGAATAAAGGCTGCATCCGGAGAATATATCGGCTTTTTAGAAAGTGATGATTTTGCCGAACCAACTATGTTTGAAGATTTATATAATAAAAGCAATCAAGGTCAAATAGATGTTGTGAAATCTATTTATCAAACATTGGACGAGCAAGGTTGTATTAAACAGGAAAATAATTTCCCTGTTTCTCAGTGCGGCAAAGTGTTGTCCAGAGGGGTGTGCTCCGGTCTAATTCAGGGGCATGTTTCTCATTGGAGCGGTATTTATAAAAAAGAATTTTTAGAAAAAAATAAAATTGATTTCCATGAAACGCCTGGTGGGCACAGTCAAGATTTCGGCTTTATTTTGAAGTGTTATGCTTGTGCGGACAGTGTTTATGTAATTCCTCACGCGTATGTGACATATAGATTGTTTACCGGTGTGCATGAATTTAAGTTTTTAAATGATTGTATGCTGGATGAAGTTGAATTAACATTTGAATATTTAAGAAAAAATAATCTGCCAAAAGAAGTGTGGGAGATATTATTTTTCAGAATTGCTCCAAGGCTGAAATTATGTATGCAGACAGCAGATAGAAAACAGAAAAAAAGAATTATCAAAGAAATAAGTAAAAATGCTGAATTTCAGTCTTATAAATATTTCCCGTTAGCTGTAAAAAATGATATAAAGAATTTTATAAAGGCAAATAGCTTGTATTATAAAGTTAAAAAACTCATATTTCAGAACCAAAAAACAGCAGCAAAAACTGTAAAAAAATTTCTAGGTATTACATATTTCAAAAAGTCAACCGATGCAAATAAAACAATATATAAATATTTGTCCGGTATGATTAAATATATAGAAGCCAGAAAAACAGTATCTTTTTATATATTAGGAATACCAGTTATTATAAAAAAGGACACCCCTCAGAAAAGGTATATTAAGTTTTTTGGGGTTCCGGTATACTATTGGCATGATAGCTATTATGAACTTAAGCAGCAAATGAATAATATGCAATGTATTTTATCAAATGTTGTGTCAAAATTACAAAATAACGAAACTTTGTTAAATCTAAAATTATCAAATATGAAAAGTATTTTAGAGGCAGAAACAATTCATCCTAAGACATTTGGTAAATACAGAAATGCTTTTAAGGGCAAAGATGTTGTTTTGGTTTGTACCGGACCTACGGCAAAAAATTATAAACCGATTGAAAATGCTATACATGTCGGGGTTAATGGTGCTGTTTATTTAGACAATGTTAAATTAGATTATTTGTTTATGCAGGATTATACCATTAAGCAAAATTGCAATAGTTCTTTAACTAAAGATGGCCTAGCTTATGAAGGTAATAATTGCAAAAAGTTTTGGGGTAAAATACCTGATGATTTAAATATTGCCAATAAAAGATGCAATATCAATAGAATACCGTTATCTTTTTCTGCAGGAAAAGATTCTGCTCAATATATTTTGGAAGATTATCCGTTGCATAATATTGCCGAAAACTTAGAATGTGAACCTATGGGGCAGTTTTTAGGAACTCCGTTTTCTGCTTTGCAATTTATTTTATATGCCCATCCTAAACGTTTGTTTTTTGTCGGTTGGGATTGCGGCTCAGGATATGCTTATAATAAACCGAATGCAATGGGGCCGGCAAATTATCAAATAGAAATAGTGAAGAAATATTTTGTTCCTTTTATTAAGCTGAATTATCCGGATATTGAAATTGTTTCAATAAATCCTGTTGGATTAAAAGGAATATTTAAGGACGTTTATATAAACTAAGGAGTTATAGCGATGGTATTAAAACCTGCTTTTGAAAAAAATTTTTGTTGTATTGCCGTTTCTTGCAGTGAAGAATATGTTCCGTATTTAAGTGTTTATTTGCAGTCGATTAAAGAACACGCTTCAAAAAACTATAACTATGATGTTGTAGTTTTTGAAAGAGGTATCTCCGATGAACGAAAAGAACAGCTGCAAGAATTTATGGAATGTGAAAATATTGCTTTGCGTTTTGTAAATCCACTCAGCCTAATAGAAAACTATCATTTATCTTTTCCGGCTCACTATAATCTTGAATGTTATTTTAGATTAGTGTCGCCGTTAATTTTGAAAGAGTATAAAAAAATCTTATTTACAGATGTAGATTTGATTTTCCAACAGGATCCTATGATTTTGTATAGAAAAGATATTAAACACTACCCTTTAGCGGCTTGTAAGGATTTGATGTGGGGCGCAATGCTGAATCATAAAGATGCCAGAGATTGGATATCTTATGCTCTCAATACATTAAATTTAGAAAAACCGTATGAATATTTTAATACCGGTGTTATGTTATTAAATGTAAATATGTTTAATCAAAAGAAGTATAGTAAAAAGTTATTGGAACTAGTCAGTTCAACAACTTTCAGAATATTGGAACAAGACGGTTTAAATGCATTTTTTAAAACTGATATATATTACTTGGATACGGCTTGGAACTATCCTGTGGCTTATGGCCGGTATATTGATTTGTTATCATATATGCCTGAAGAAAATATGAAACAATATCTGAAAGATAAAAATAATCCGTATATTATCCATTATGCCGGAGCAAGTAAGCCTTGGTGCTATCCGGAAGAAGAAAAAGCATCTATATGGTGGCAGTATGCTAGAAAGACACCTTTTTATACAGAAATCTTATCTCGTTTTATTCAGTTTCGTTCTCAAGAGGCTATAAATAAAAGCGATGCAACCAGAAAAATACGTGAAGAGTTTATAAAAGTGCATTTTCCTAATATAAACAGCAGATTTGTAAATACAGAATATCGGCAGCATTTGTTATTTGTTATAGATCATATAAATTACTTTCGCTTAAAGAAGTTTGTATATTCTATATTTAAGCTGTTATCGTCAAAATCTAAAAAGGAAAAATACAGGCAGAAATGCCAAGTTGTCAGCAGACTTTTGAAAGATGCAAAACAATTGCAAAAACGTATGTATGGAGTATAATATGAAAACAGTTAATCTCGTTTATGATAAAAATGCAGTTTGTTTATCTGTTTCTTGCAGCAATGAATATGTTCCATACCTATCAGTATTTTTAGAATCAATCAAACAGAATGCAGATGCCAAGCGCAATTATGATATTGTGGTTTTTGAAAGATCAATATCTGAAGAAAATAAAGTAAAATTATGCAGCAGATATAACTCTAATAATATGAGTTTGCGCTTTTTTAATCCTTCTGATTATTTTAAAGGAAAAGAACTGTTTGTTTCCCGAGCATCTTTTAAGGAAGAATGCTATTACAGAATTGCAGCACCTTTAATTTTTAAAGATTATAAAAAAATCTTATTTACGGATGTAGATTTAGTATTTGATAAAGATCCTGTGTTGATTTATGATATTGATACAAATAATGCCGAAATAGCAGCTGTTAAAGATCCTATCATGTCAGGATATTATAAAAGCGATTATAAGACAGAAGTATATTTGAAAAATGTTTTATGTATGCCAGAGCCTCTGGAGTATTTAAATACTGGGGTGATGCTGTTTAATGTTGAGTCTTATACAAAGCACAAATTATTTTACAAAATTTTAGAGCATTGTATGAAAAATCATTTTAAACTGCAAGAGCAGGACGGAATTAGCTCATTATTGGCTTGCAGAGTTTTTAAATTACCTATTATATGTAATTATACTCCTTATAATAAAGAATGGTCTTCAGATAATATTATTGACTATATGCCTGAAAATGTTCAAAAAGAATATATCTCTGCAAATGGAAATGCTATCATCTATCACTGGGCGGGAGAAAGCGCTAAACCTTGGTTTTATCCGGAAGAAGTGCTTGCTGATATTTGGTGGAAATATGCCAGACAAACTCCGTTTTATGAAGAGATTTTAGCAAGATTGATAGATTTCAAAGCATCGAAAGCTCCGGAAAATATTTCTGCCGTCTCAGCTCTTCGGGCGGAGTTTGCAAAAGTTCACTTCCCGAACATTAACAACCGCTTTGGGGCAGGGGAATATAATGCCAAACTTTCGTTTGTGATGAACCATCTTTTGCATTTCAGACTTAAAAAATTTGGTTATGCTTTTAAAAAAGCATTTGCATTCGGCGAACGATATGCTAAATATAATGACAAATATCAAAAAACAAAGCAGCTTATTAAAGATGCTAAAAAATTGAGAAAGTCATATTATAAGGTCTAAATGCCGCAAAAAGTTAAAATATTTATTTCTTATCATGATGAGCATCCGTTAATAAAATCGGAAATTCTAACCCCGATTCAAACCGGATGCTCTTCGGCTATAAAGCTGTTTGACGGAATGCTGCGCGACAATACCGGCGACAATATTTCTGCCGCTAACGACCGTTATTGCGAGCTTTCGGCTCAATATTGGGTCGGCACGCATCTGGCCGAACTCGGCAATCCGGACTATATCGGCTTTATGCACTACCGCCGCCATTTTATTTTTGATGAGTGGAAAGGCAATCCGGATTGGTGTTGGCTGCCCAAAGGCGATGTCTATTTTATACCATACATCTCGCCGGCGCACCTCAGCCATCTGTCCGATAAAAATATTCTTAACGCTCTGCAAAATGTCGATTGTTTGGTTATCAAGCCCTATGATGTGAAAAATTTAGGCTCGGAAAACGTGCGCGGGCAATATTGCAAACTTCCTGAGCAGCACGGCGAAAATTTTGATAAGTTTATTGCCGTCTGCAAAAAGCTGTATCCGCAATATCTGCCGGAAATCGAACAAATAGAGCAGGGCAGCGTGCAGTATTTGTGCAATATGTTTGTGATGAAACGCGAGCTTTTTGCCGAATATAACGATTTTTGCTTCAAGGTTCTGCAGGCGGTGGATGCCGAAATTGATTCTTCGCGGATGGATGCTGCCGAAGCTCGGTTTTTAGGCTATTTCGGCGAATTTTTGCTTTCGATTTATGTTTTTCATCTGCTGAAACAGCCGGATATCCATGTCAAAGAGGTTTCCGCCGCCTATGTCTTGAATGACGAATACAAGGTTTTTCCGTATCTGCAATATTATAAGTATAAGCTGCTGTCAAAAATTACCTTTGGCCGCAAAAAAGCGCATTGCCGCAAAAAATATCAATATTACAAAGCACAGAAAAAAGCCGAAAAATTGATGCAAGGCTGAAAATATATCCTTTTTAGCTTGACAATAATTGAGTTTTGTCTATGATGTAGCAAATTTCAATTATTAACTAAATTCATATTTTTATGGCTAATTTTGATTATTCTGAGTTTTCGTGGGATGATGCTAAACAAGGCAAACTTATCCCTGAACAAATTTTTAAACTTGTGTCTTATGTGTGTGAAGCAAAAGATGCTACCTATGCAAGGGAACTGCTGGCGGAGCAATTCTCGCATATGCCGGATGAAAAGATGTTGAATTATATCTACTTAAATCCGACCAAACTGCTGGGAATCGCTATTCATTCGCGCCAAGAAAAGCCGTACGGCGCAGAGTTGGAGCGGCTTATTTTGGACCACGAATGCACCTATATGATGGAGCATGCACTGAGTGCGGAGGCTGAACAAAAGCTGGTGGCTATGTGTCCAAGTTACGGCGAATGCGAACGTGATTATTACGGCGATCCGCTGGAAGCTAAACGCCGCAAACTGTCGTATTATGTCGGCAAATTCAGCAGCATTCGGCTTTTGCGTTTGTTGCTGCAACAGGCTAAAAATGCTGAAAATCCGGCAAAGGAAAAGCTTTGGGCGCTGGAAAGGGCTTTGAACTATTTGCCGGATAACGTGGTAGTTCAAAAGCTGTTGTCGGATGTTGATTTGCAGCTGGATATTTTGAAGCTTCAAAACCAGAAAGTCAGCAAATGGCTGCTTAGTAAATTCACGTTCAAATGCTATCCTGCACCGGAAGTTATTCAGCAGCTTATTAGAACAGACAGTGTGGATTTGCTGCGCTTTTTAATGGCGTTCAGTACGGTTGGTACGGAAATGCCGGAGGTCTGCAAAGCTTATCCGCAGCTGAAAACCGAAGTGTTTTTGGCCGAACTGACGCGTTTGGCTGCGTTTTTTGTCGGTATTACAACAATTTCGTATATTGTCGGTGATATTATTGAGGGAAAAGATACTGCCGGTATTTTCAGGTATATTGAGAACCATACGAGACATAAATTGACAGATACGATGGAGGCAATCTGTGTGTGTCTGTATTTGGCGGTAGATGTCAAAAAGGAGCGGAAAAATGCTATTTACGATGCTTTGAATTTTTGCAAAGCTCACAGCGATGTGGTTGAAATAGCCTTTTTCGAGAGTATGCTGCAGCGTATGGAAGATTTCTAGCAAAATAAAAAAGTCTGGTGTTTTTTTTTAACATCAGGCTTTTTTTGTTTGACATTTTGTAAAATTTGTCTATATTATAAAGTATCAACTTAATTATTAACTAAATTTTATTTTTATGACAGAGTTTGAACAGCTGCTTTTGGCAAATGGTAATGTTGATTTAGTTTACTCTTTTGTGATTGATTATCCGGAGATTCTCAGTGATGATTTCAAAAATGTGTATAACAAGTATATTGAGGAAGCTAAAACTCGCCTTGCCCGAAAAGAAGAAATGTCGTTGTCCAGCATTAAGGGAATTAGTGCGCAGAATCCTCAAACCTCTAAAGGGTACAGACAAAATGTTGTCGGCAAACAAATGTTGCTTGAGGCTGTGCTTTCTTATCACGAG
>CAVGVF010000071.1:0-7570 GCA_963632615.1 uncultured Eubacteriales bacterium | reverse complement strand
TGGCGATGCTCAAATCTTGGTCAGAAGATAAATCTTTAGGATTTACCTTTTTGCTGGCATCGATTCTTTCTACAAATTCTTTTACGTTTTCTGCTTTTTTCATGGTCTTAATTCTCCCAAAATTTATATAATAAAAAGTAGGCGGAGCGCCGATGAATGTCAAGGAATATTTAAGTTTTATGCTTTCTTGTTGATTTTTTTTGCGCTGCGGTTTAAACTGGCCGCCAACAAGGGAGAAAATATGGGAAGCTTATTGTCGTCATTTTCATTTTTATCGCTGGGCGGCGGAGTTTTGGGCGTCACGGTGTCACTGCTGCTGGCAACGGTTATGCTGGCGCTGTGGGCCTTGGTGCTGATGATTTTGCACCCGCTGCATGCCACTATGTTTGTGCTGGCTGCCTTATGCGAATATGTTTTAATCTCGCTGTGCGGTTTTAGTCTGTGGCTGGATGTGATTGCCTTTTTTTGCTTTTATATTTTTATTTTCGGTACATATACATTGCTGCTGCGCCGCTGGCTGCCGTTGCCGCACACCGAAATTGAGCAGCTGCTGAAATTAGCCCAGCTCAAAGCCGACGGCCTGCTGGATGAAGAAGAATATAAGGCGGCAAAAAAACGTCTGCTGAAAATTTAGTTATCGCTGATTTGACGGTCTATCCACAAAGAATTTATAAACGCCTGCTGGCGGTCATGCACCGGATTGCAGGCCACATCGCCTTCCGGATAAGTCATGCATTGCACGCCGACATTGGCTGTGGTGTAATTGCCGTATTTGCTGTAAACATCCAAAACCAGCGGCAGAAAGTCTTCGGTTTCATAAGTAGTGTCCGCGCAAAAAGTGGAAGCATAGGCCACGTGTGAGGTATCTTTGCGCCCGATATTTAATGTAAAGCAGGTTTCATCGCGGTTAGTCTGAATATTGGCGTTTCCGGAAAAATATTGCGAAGAAGCGTTTTCATCGCTGCTGAACAAAACGCCGGTAGAATTATTGGCGTAGGAGGCGTCTTTATACTTGCCGCTCTGCTTATAAAATGTTTCAATATCAAAAATGGCGATAAAATCGGCAGTTTCAGCCGAAGCGGCCGTTTTCATTCCGATTTCGCCGAATTTTTTGCTCAGCACGCGGCGGATTTGTCCGGCGTATGAGCTGCGCAGGCTGCTGCGGAAATATATGCTTTGCCCGTGGCTGTCGGCCAGAGTGTTTCTGATTTGCAGTTTATACGGATCTTGCGCGCAGGCGCTCAATAAACAAAGCGATATAAGTAGCAGTTTTTTCATAGTATTTTCCTCATTATTTTTTATTTTTAGTAATTTAAGCAAAATTTTTTAATTTTTTATTGATAAATTAAAAAATAAATGTATGTTGACTAACATTAAGAAGATATATGGCATGAAAAAGGCAGATAATAATATAGATATTTTTGCTTTGACGGATTCTCATCAGGAAACCCGCAAGCTTTGCCGTCTGTTCAGTAAAATTATCGAAGAAGCGCCGGAAAACGGCAAAAATACGCTTATCTGCGATTGCGGCGATTTGTTTAAAGGTATCTATAAACGTGAACTTAGCATTGAAAGCTATGAGATTCTGCGCAAACAGCTGCCGGAAGCTAAAATTGTTTTGGCAATCGGCAATAATGATTTTGGCTTTAATCTGGAAAGCTTTAAGTTTTTGCAAAGCGCTGCCAAGCGTTTTAATCAGGCCAATATCCATGTTTTGTGCGCCAATTTGCTGGATATAAATACCGGACGCTGCCCGAGTTGGGTTGACCCGTATATTTTGCTGGAAATCAATCATAAAAAAGTTATGGTAACGGCGTTTTGCATCAATCAGGTGCGCCTTAGCAAATACGGCGTTGTGCTGACTGATATTCCCGAAACATTTGCCGCTATGTCCGAAGTAATTAAGCATATTGAGCCGGATGCGCTGATTGTGCTGAATCACGATTTGGAGCAATGCAGCCATGATATTTATCAAACTTCGCTAAAGTGCGGAATACGCGTGGATTTGCTCTTGGGCGGTCACGAACATTCGCCGATTGTTCCGAATGCCGAAGAGCGTATGTATTATCCGCAGGCCTACAGCAAAACAATGCTGCATTTCAATTTGGGCTTTTTAAAACAGAGCACCGAACTGCAGCTGCTTGAAGAAATCAATGTTAAGCAAACGGTTATCAATCCGGTTTTTGAGCCGCATCTGATTGAATTTGAAGAAGCGTCCGGTTTGAATATTCCGGTGGCAAAAAGCACGCTCAATCTGGAAAAAATCTATTCCGATCCATGTTCTTTGGGGACATTTATTGCCGATTGCATGCGGACGGCCGCCAAAACGGAGATGGCGATGATTTCTACCGGTTATACCAGTCATGCCCTGCGTTATGAAAAAGATAAAATTTTAACGCATTATAATTTGGAGCGGGCTTTTTCGGCGGATGTGCCTTTGCAGACAGTCGTCTTAACTCCGCAGGAGCTGAAAGAAGTGTTTGATAACGCCGTTAAATACCGTTATTTGATTCCAACCGGCAATGTGCGTTTTTTGCAGTGTTCGCAGAATGTGGAGATTTTCTGCCGTCGCCGTGAGAATAATGAGGGCGAAGTCACGCAGATTTATATCGGCAGTGAGCCGTTGCTGAAAGAGGATGGTACGGCAATTTATGAAGATAAAGTAATAAGCTGCGCGCTTGATCCGTTTATCGGCGCCGGAGAGCAGGGGTTTGATGTTTTGCGTCCGCTGCCTAAAGAAACTTTACTGAAAAATAACCATCTGGTAAAGATTAAGGATTTGTTCAATAATGCCATAAAGGAGGCAGAACATAAATATCCGGTCGGCAGTTCGTATCCGAGTTTTAAAGTTGTTGATGAAGATTAAGCAAACAGAGTTTTGATAATCAGCTTTAATTTGTTTAAGTTGTTAATGTTCGGTTTCGGCGAAATAATTTCCCAGCCGCGGTTGTTCATTTGCTCAAAATAGCAATGGCTTAAATTGGCCAGATAAAACAGCGGCATAACCGATTTTTTGTTCATCTTGTTTAAAAAACGCTGAGCCGTAACAAAGCATTTCTGCGCGTCTTTGGATAAAGCTTCGCGGGCGCCGGACAGGTTTTTATCTTCCAGCACGGACATCGGCGTTTCTTTGCTGACATGGGCATTTTTCAGCAGTTCGGTCGGTATAAACAAATGTCCGGATTTGGCATCATCTTTTATATCGCGTAAAATATAGGTAATCATCAGGGCGCGACCTAAATTTTCGGCCAATTTCAGACTTGTAGAAGGTTTGCTTTCGCCGATAATCGTCAAAGTAAGATTCAGCGGCACCACGGCCAAACCGTATAAATATTTATCAAAAATTTCTTTAGTCGGCGCTTGCAAAGGCTGCGGAACATCTAAAAACGCACTGTCTAAAATTTGTTCTAGCTGCTCTTTGGGCAAATTAAAGCGCATGCAGTTTTTGTAGATTTTACGGCCGATATTGGTAGTCGGGACTTTTTTGTTATAGATATTGTCAAGCTCTTCGCGCCAGGCATTCAGCAGCTCTACTTTTTCAGCCGCCGGCATTTTGGAGCGGATGATATTGCTGATATGGCGGCAAAACGCAAACAGCGTAAAAATAGCTTCTCTTTTAGGCTTAGGCAAACCGCGCATGCACCAAAACAAAGAAGGCTGACTTTTTTTTACTATATCGCCGACAGACAGCATTTAAATTCCTTTATTATTAACAGATTTTCGCTTAATAACCAAAAACTGCCACAAACTATACAAAAAAATTAAGGTGTAGTCAAGAAAAGTAGGATTGCCTTGTTTATTATTTTTCATCCTTTCGGTATGTAAATGAGCGGTGTTCAGCAGCATAGCAAGCTTAAATTTCAGGCGTTTGCTGCGGACTAAGGCTAAAATAACCGCCGCGTTTTTATAGAGTCCGTTCAGGCGGCTTTCTCTTTGCCGCTTGCTCATTTTGGCTTTTTTGATAAAGTCACTGTTTGCAATAAAAATTTCTTGCATAAACAATAAGATAAAAAGCGAGGTTAAGGGCAGGTAGGTGCTGGGGTTTTCGTTATCCAAAACCAGCAGCAAACGAGCAGCCGGAGACATCAGCCGGTTTAGAATTTCCGAAACTTGAGCGCCGGAAGTCGGCTGTTTGCCGGCGGCCGCATATTGCCATGCCGACAGCGGCTCAAGCAGCAGCGTCACCGATAAATTTTCTTGCACAAAATAATTTTGCAGGCGATATATCAATCCTTGCTTATAGGGTGTGTTTTTCCGCAAGGCCTTGGCTAAAAGGCTGATTTTCTGACTACGGATTTCCGTGCTTATCCGTGGGTTGCTGAAATGCTTCTGTCCCAGCTCTAAATAAGCCAGATAGTCTTTAACCAGAGGCTGATATTTTTTGGCGGCAATCGAGGCAATGTCGCAGCCGTTAAACATTTATCTGCTCCAGCCATTGGGCAAAATCGGCAAGGGCGCGCCGGCAATAAGCCTCTTTGCGGTCAGCGCCTTTTATTTTATGGAATTTGCCGTTGGCGGTAATTTCTCCCTGAATAGTCGGAAAAATGCCGAAATTTATGTTCATCGGCTGATAGTCGGCGGTATCATCCTGCAAGTGTCCGAGCATAGCGCCGGTAGCTGTGGTTTTCGGTGGTACAATCGGTGTTTGATTTTTTAACAGGCAAGATGCATAATAGCCGGCAAGCATACCGGTATCGGCGCTTTCTACATAGCCTTCGCAGCCGCTGATTTGGCCGGCAAACATCACGTTAGGCTGTGCTTTTAGGCGCAGAAATTCATCCAGCAGTTTAGGACTTTGGATAAAAGTGTTGCGGTGGATACCGCCCAAACGGGCAAATTCGGCATTTTCCAGCCCCGGTATCAGCTTAAAAATCCGCGTCTGTTCGCCGTATTTCATTTTGGTTTGGAAGCCGACAATGTTGCGCAGAGTATCTTCTTTGTTATCTTGCCTCAGCTGCACAACGGCGTAAGGCTTTTCGCTGGAATGCGGATTAGTCAGCCCAACCGGCTTGAGCGGCCCGAACAACAGGGTGTCGGCTCCGCGTTCGGCCATAACTTCAATCGGCAGGCAGCCGTCAAAATAATGCGGTTCTTCAAAGTCGTGAAACGGCATTTTTTCGGCTTTCAGCAGCTCGTCAACAAAATGATAGTATTCTTCTTTGGTCATCGGGCAGTTGATGTAGTCATATTTATCGCCTTTGTCATAGCGCGATTGATACCAGGCTTTTGAAAAATCGATGCTGTCTTTATACACGACAGGCGCAATGGCGTCATAAAAGGAAAGGGATTGTTGATTTACCATATTTTTTATGGATTCGATAAAAGCCGGACTTGTCAAAGGGCCGGTGGCAATAATGGTTAAAGGAGCGTTTTTATCCGGAAATTCCGTAATTTCTTGATTTATGACTTCCACCAGCGGCGAAGATTTGATTTTTTCGGTAACAAGCCGGGCAAATCCATCGCGGTCAACTGCCAAAGCTCCGCCGGCCGGCACTTTGGTTTGGTCGGCTGCTTCCATAATCAGTGAGCCGAAACGGCGCATTTCTTCATGCATCAAGCCAACGGCGTTATGTTCGGAGTCGTCTGAGCGCAGAGAGTTGGAACAAACCAGCTCTGCCCAGTTGCTGTTTTTGTGAGCCGGCGAAAATTTTTGCGGCTTCATTTCAAACAAACGCACCTTGACGCCTCGTTTAATTAGCTGCCACGCCGCCTCGCAGCCGGCCAATCCGGCGCCGATAATCTGCACAACTGGTTCCATTTTTTATCTCCTTAATTTTTAGCTAAAATATCGTTATATTCACTATTTGTAAACCATAAATAATATGCTTATTAAGCCTTTTTTAAAAACCACGATATAAAATAGCCAAAAATTAACACCGTATGGAACGTAAGATGATTTTTAATAAACGCAGCCTAGTTTTGATTTGCTTTTCAGCCTTGATGGCCGGAATACCCGAGGTTTATGCCGCAGAAGAAACAGCGGCGGGCGAGCAGCCGGATTCGGCGGCAAACAGCTCTTTGCGTTCGTATGTCAAAGAAGAAACGGCCGACCAAAACGCTGCAGCGGCAAATGAAGAGAACAAAACTTGGATTAACAGTTTGGTTAATACGGTGGCGGAAAAGGGCGCGCAGGTAATTTCGGCCAACACGGACGAGCAAGCTCCGCAATACCGCACCAATGCCTCGGTTTTTGACATTTCCGGCGTGATGCTGCGGATGAATGCCAAGCAGACAAATGAGGCGCTGCAAAAAAGAGGCTATCAGAAAAATTCCGAAAAGTTTGAAATACCAAATTTTATCCGCTGGCGCTATGAGGAGCTTTGCCGCAATAACGGAGTTGTCGGCTATGAGCGTTTGGAAGCCTGCATTGTAAAAATGGCGCAAAAAAACAATTATCAGTATGTTGAGCAAATGGTGTTTAACAATTTCAAAACCAAAGAAAATATCCGGGTGTTTTTTACCAGTAATTTTACCGGAAACAAGGTTTATCGCATTGTGTATGCCAGCGAGGCGACAAATACCAAAGGCAGCGGCGCCAAGGCCGACTATTTGCAGAATATCAAGGTTTATGATTTTTGGAAAAAGATTAACCAAAAATACGGCGTTCCCGATAACAAAGAAAGAGTTATTTGGGGATTGGGAGAAAATAAGCCGTTTTTACAGGCAGCAACCGGTCGCTTGATGCTTTATGACCCGATGCTGCTGGAGTTGGACTATACTCGTATGTCGAGGGAAGACCAGCGTTTTATGAACACGGATGTTTATACATTTTAGGAGCAATAAAAAATGGAACTTAGCCAAACGGAATTATCCGAACTTATCTGCACGCGCCTGAGCCATGATTTGATTGGCAGTATCGGCGCTGTTTCCAGTGCTTTGGAATTGATGGAAGAAGACGGCGGCACACCGGATGAAGATACTAAAAAAATTTTGCACACCGGCACGGATACGCTGATTGCCAGACAAAAATTTTTTAGAGTGGCGTTTGGTTTGGATACTCAGAAAATGCCGGTTGCGGAGCTCGAAAAATTGTGCGCCGATTATCTTAAAACCATCGGCAGCCACGCAAATCCGGTTACCTTAAAGCTGCAAAGAGTGTCGCAGGAGCTGTCTAAAATTGTTTGTGTTTGCGTGATGATTGCCGCTGAATTATACATCAAAGGCGGAGAAATTACTATTAGCGTAAGTGCTGATAATTTGCGGATTCACGCCGTGTCGGATTTCAAGCTGTCAGCTTCCAAAATAAGTGCTTATCAGCGAATTATCAACGGCGAAAAGATTGATGAAAATGCATCGCAATTTGCCCAGCTCTATTATTTACAAGCTTTATTGGGTAAAGATGTGCCGTTGCATCTGTCGGCAAATGAGACGGAAATGGAACTGCTTATCGGCTAGATTTTATCGGCTTAAATCAGATAGTTAGGATACAAAAAAGTGTGTAAAAAAAACGACCGTTTTTTTTACACACTTTTTTAGTACTTTTTAAATGGTATCATAAATTTGTAAAAAATGCAATAACTTTATAATTTTACAGCATTTTTTGCTGTTTTTCTTTTTTCTCCGCTTGAGC
>CAVGVF010000070.1:0-7854 GCA_963632615.1 uncultured Eubacteriales bacterium | reverse complement strand
GTTGTAGGCAGCCAAAATTAAATCTTCCAAAACGTCAACTTCTTCGGCGTTCATCAATGACTTGTCAATGCTGATTTTTTTCATTTCAGATTTTCCGTTCAGCACAACTTTAACCAAATTGCCGCCGCTTACGCCTTCTTTTTCTTCTTGCGCCAATTTAGCCTGAGTTTCCTGCATTTTGCGCTGCATTTGCTGAGCTTGTTTCATAATTCCTTGAATATTTAACATTTAATTATCCTCATCTTCATAAGTTTCAGAATTTTCTTCCGGAACACTAAATTCCGCCGCTTCTTCTTCCTCGGCGTCTTCAACCGCTTTCCGGATAACGGTTTCTATTTTAGCACCGTTAAACTCGCTAAGTATAGCTTTTACTAACGGATATTCAGAGATATTTTTCTTGTCGCGTTCCAAATCTTTGGTTTCTTTATAGGCTAAAGTTTCGCCCAGCGGTTCGTAATCAATATCAATAACCCAAGAAACACCGGTTTCTTTAGCTAAAAACTTGCGCAAGTTAGCGATTAAATCTTTATCGGCTTTTTCAGAAAGAGCAATGTGCATTCGGCCGGCAGCAAATTCTTTGAACGACATATCGTTTTTGACGGCATAAAGCAGCAGCATTTGCCGTTTGGCATTCAGCAGTTTAGCCAAATCTTCCGGCGCCGAAAGCTCAAAGCCGTTATTTTCAGTCAGTTCGGAATCAATATGATTTTCTGTGCCGGCAGCAGCTGTTGAGCTGTTCAGCACAATTTTCTGCGGAGCGGCTGATTTATTCAGTCCTGATTTTTTTTTTAATTCCTTCAGCAGGTCTGCAGGAGTCGGCATGTTAGCGGAGTAGGCTATGCGCATCAGTATCATCTCCAGCGCATCTATTTGCACATTGGCATATTGCAGCTCACTGATGCCTTTTATCAGCATCTGCCAAATTTTAGAAAGAACGGCGATCGGCGCGGCATTCAGCTTTTTGCACATTTCGCGGTCATTTTCCCCGACTGACGGATCATTGATATAATCCGGAATAATTTTTACCTTTGCCAGCAGGTGCGTGATATCGACCAAGTCCTGAATAATCAGCATAGGGGTGGCGCCGTCAGTGTAGAGCTGATGCAGAATCTGTAAAACCTCGGCCACATTACCTTCCAGCAATTTTTCATAGAGGGTAAAAGTCTGCTGTCTGTCTGCCAAACCCAGCATATTTTTTACACTGGCTGTTTCTACTTTGCCGTTGCCAAGCACAATAGCCTGATCAAGCATAGAAAGCCCGTCGCGCGCTGAACCGTCGGCTGCACGGGCAACCAAGTGCAAAGCTTCATCTTCGGCTGCAATATTTTCGGCAGTTAAAACTTTATGGAACAGTTTTACCAATGTTTCTATGCTGATGCGCTGCAAATCGAAACGCTGGCAGCGTGACAGAATGGTAACCGGAACTTTGCGGATTTCGGTTGTGGCAAAAATAAACATCACATGAGCAGGCGGCTCTTCCAAAGTTTTCAGCAAAGCATTGAATGCACTCTTAGAAAGCATGTGCACTTCATCGATGATATAAACTTTATAGCGAGCTATGGTCGGCTTATAGCGCACGCCGTCCAAAATTTCGCGCATATCGTCAACACCGGTTTTAGAGGCGGCATCCAGCTCAATCACGTCAATATGCCTGTCGGCGGCAATGGCTTTGCAGTTTTCGCATTCTCCGCAAGGATGAATGGTCGGACCGCCTTTGCCGTCCGGACCGGTGCAGTTTATGGCGCGAGCAATCAAGCGTGCTGTAGTGGTTTTGCCAACTCCGCGGATACCTGTCAGAATATAGGCATGGTGCAGACGATTGTTTTGAATGGCATTCGTCAATGTTTGCACAAGCGCATCCTGTCCCAGCAAATCTTCAAAAGTCTGCGGACGGTATTTGCGCGCTAAAGCCACATATTGAGTATTATTATCTGCCATTCTTTTCAAAACTCATCAAGGAGAAGGGACTCAGACCTTGTAATGACCGTTACGGCTGCTTTCTTCCGAACCTGACCGAGTTGGCGGCTTTTCAACCCTAAGCCCTTCATTAAAAATACACCTTTATAATGGGCATATTTAAAGATTTTGCAAGTAAAAAAACAAGTTATTGCACGTTTAATAAAATTTGGCGCAATTCTTCTGAATTTTTACCGTAAATTTCCGGCATATAAAAGTCATTCACGCCGCTTTGCGCATAGGCCGGATTGGCGGAATAAAACTTGTTTGAAGCCGGTTCAACCATTTGCGGGCCGTTTGCCGAAACTTTTACGATATCCAGTCCGTGCTCGTTTTTGCCGTTGCTGAAAATTCTGAATGCTCCGCTCAGGCCATAGAAACCGTCCAGCGAAGTTATGGCTTCCGGCAGATAATCTTTGTCTTTGCGGGAAAGCGCCGAGGATAAAGCCACGGCATCATAAGCAAAAATGCTTAAATCATTAGATTTTTGGCCGAACATTTCATAATATTTTTGTTTATAGCGAGCCAGGCGCGACATCGACATAACCGGATAAACAGCGCCGTAAAGCTCTGTTTCTTTGCTCAAGTTGGTGTTGCCCCAAACCGAGGTGCCCAAAAACAAAACTTCCGGAGCCGATACATCATAGTAGCTGAACATAGAAGTTATGGCTTTTAGGCGGTTGCCGAATTCCGGAACCAGCAAGGCGTCAAAATCCAAAGGCGCGATTTCTTCTTCGGTTTTTTCTTCGTCCGATTCTTTTGTTTTGGTTTTGCGCTGAGAAGCGGCAACGCGGGCAGAGCCGGTAATTTGAGCCGCTAATTTAGTAAAATCCATACTGTTCGGCGCATAAAATCCGACTTTGACAATAGTTGCGCCGTGCAGCTGCGCCGCGTTCATGGCGGCTTTAAACATATTTATGCCGCTTTGGTTATCCGGCAGCAGAACAGCCAGCTTCAAACGTCCCTGCGACACGGCATAGCGGATAATGCGCTCAATTTGCTCTTCATTCAGCAAACCCATGGTATAGATGCCGTCTTGCAAAACGTTTGGCGCGGTAGAAAAAGAAATTACCGGAATTTCAGCGCTTTTGGCCGGTTCGGTAATAGCAGAAACTTCTTCGCCTAAAAGCGGGCCGATAATTAAGTCGCTTTTGGCGCTGACGGCGTTTTCAACGGCAATGCGGGCGCCGCCGGTCGTGCCTTTGGTGTCATAAAACTGCACAAGCAAGTTGTTATTATTCAAATCGCCGACAGCCATCATGGCGGCGTTTTTCATATTTTGCCCCATATCGCTGATTTTGCCGCTCAAAGGCAGCAGCATGGCGACTCTGAAACTTTCGGAATTTCCCAGGTCAATATGCGAATAATCAGTTGTTTCCACCGTATTTTGCGGAATACTGTTCTGATAGTCGAAAGTTTGCTGCGGCATAGGTTCGGAATGCCGGAGCAAACTGCAGCCGGCAAGGGCAAACGATAAAAGTAGGGCGTTGATTTTTTTTAACACTTGCATTTTTCCTCAAAATATAAAACAATACTTAAAGTAATAATGCTTAAACTTGTTTTTGTAAAGTGAATTTGATGTTAAAAAGCGGTCTTTATTTGATTTCTACGCCAATCGGCAATTTACAGGATATTTCGCAGCGAGCCTTAGATGTGTTGAACGAAGCGCCGATTATTGCCTGTGAAGACACCCGTATGACAAAAAAACTTTTTTCGCTGCTGGGGTTGCCGCTGCATAAAAAGTTTATTACCTATCAGGATCATAATGAAGAGCAGCAGGCGCAGCAGCTGATTGATATGATTAACGAAGGCAATGTTATGGCTTTGGTCAGCGATGCCGGAGCGCCGCTGATTTCCGACCCCGGGTATAAATTGGTCAGCAAATGCCGCGAACAGGGCGTTTATGTGACGGCTGTGCCGGGGGCGTGCGCGGTTATCACGGCTCTGCAGCTTTCGGGACTGCCGACGAATCGCTTTTTATTTGCCGGTTTTATACCAAATAAAGACAAGGCAAGGGCTGATTTGTTTAACGAACTGAAAAACATTAACAGCACGCTGATTTTTTATGAAACCGCGCCCCGTTTGCTGAAAACTTTGGAACAGGCGGCGGAAATTTTCGGCGGACGCAAAATTTCGGTTATCCGCGAGCTGACTAAAATGTATGAAGAAGTGCAGACCGGCAGTTTTGCTGAAGTGAGCGCGCATTTTGCCGAAAATGAGCCGAAAGGCGAGTTTGTGTTTATTGTTTCGCCGCCGGAAGAGCCTCAATACACTGTTACCGACATTCGGGAGCTGCTGGCAAAACGCTTGCAGGAAACCTCTTTGAAGTCGGCGGTTAAAGAATTGTCCGAGCAATTCGGCCTAAATAAAAACGAAGTGTATGCTTTGGCGTTAGAGTTGAAAAATGAATAGTTACCGCAGCGGTAAATGGGCGGAATTTTTGGCGCGGCTGTATTTGCGGCTGCACGGATATCGGATTGTGGCAAAAAATATTATTGTCGGCCGCGGAACAACTGCCGGAGAAATAGATATTATTGCCTGCAAGAAAAAGTGCTTGGTTTTTGTAGAGGTAAAAAAGCGCCGCACCCTGGATGAGGCAGCCTATGCCATTACCGCCAAACAAAGACAGCGCCTGATTAGAGGCGCCGAAGTTTTTGCCGGCAATCATCCCCGATATAAAGGCTGCGATATTCGCTTTGACGCCATATTGGTCAAGCTGCCGTTTTCGATTAAACACTTGCCAAACGCTTGGATAGCTTAATTACAGTCCGGCAAAACGGGCGAGCTTCTGTCCCATGGTTTGCGGCAAATGAGCGAGGTTGATGTGCTTTTGAATTAACGAAGTGTCGTAATCGGTTTTAGTCCGCAGCTGATAGCGCAGCTCAATCCCGGTACCGGCAGTATAATCGTTTTCCGGTAAAAAGCTTTTGACTTTTATAAACGGTGCTTGATGTTCCTGCAGCATCTGCACCGGATTGTGCAAAATATTTTCCTGTTTGAAAGTGCGGATGTAGCTGTTGCCGATAAAACCTTGTTCGGTTAAAAGCGGCGTCAGCTCCATTTCACAGTTATGGGCATCGTAGGCAAAAGGAATGGAGCGCCAAAATTTGTGGAACTGAGCGTTTTTTATCACATCTTGTGTAAAAGCCATGCAATAGCTATGCAGATGAAAATGATTTTCATAGTCGGAAGTAGCGCTCCAAAAGTCATAGCCTTTGCGTTCCATGGAGCGGAAAAAATCTTCCAGATTATACAGCGGACCGTAAACGCTGTCGTTGCACAAAATCAGTTCATCGTATTTTTCCAGTTTTTCCCAGCCCAGTTTGGCAATCAGATACTGCCAGCAGCCGAAATCTTTAAGCGGCATGCGCTGGGAATAGAACATTTGAGTGTAAGGCGCAATTTTGAACAGTTCGTCCGGCGGAAACCGTCCGTTGCCCATAAAATACACTTCGCTGATTTTGGAGAGTTCTTTAATTAAATAAACTACATAGTCTTGGATTTTGTTTTCTTTATCATAACCGGCAAATAAACAGATACGTCGCATTTTTATCTTCCTTTCAAATTGTGTGTGCATAAAGATAGTGGCAAAGAAACTGATTTAAAGTGCCGGAACAAAAATAAATCTGTGGTTGAAGCGGCAATAGGACTTGAAAAATAAAATTTGGTATGTTAATTATAAAAATGATGTGAATTTTGGAGAAAAATAATGATTGAAATGCCGGAAAATCTGGTGGAAATGGCCTTGAAAACTATGGGCGACCGCTGGAAAGTAATGATTATTCAAGAATTGATGGACGGCACCAAACGCTTTGGCGAAATCAAAAAAGAGCTTGGCGATATAACTCAGAAGGTTTTGACTTCTAATTTGCGCGCGCTGGAAGAAAAAGGAATTTTAATCCGCACCGTATATGCGCAAATTCCGCCGAAAGTTGAATATACACTGACAAATTTGGGTTATAATTTGAAGCCGGTGCTTGATTCTATGCGCGCTTGGGCTGAAGAATATTATAATCAGAATATGAAACCTTTACTGCCGGATATGGCTTAGGTTGATAGAGTTGTAAAGGTTGTAAAGCTGCAAGGCCGCCGTTTGGCGACCTTTTTTAGTGATAAAAATAGAGCCATAGAAAACAATGATTTCTCTTAACACAGCTTGCGCAGATACTGTTGATTCCGCGAAATGAAAGGTCCTTGAGGCATCTTTCATAGGGTTTTAGATTGGGAGAACAATATGTATCTCCATAATAGTATAATCCGCCTTCAATGTATATCATACCTAAAACCGAACGCAGAGGCATAAAAACATTTCTGGCAATTTCCGTACACATCTTTTTTTGAATTTGTGTCTTTCCATTTAAATCAAACATAATTCGTAACGTTCTGCGGCTTTCAGGAAACCAGGTGATTGTGTTGCCTAAGTCATCTTTCATTGAATTGGTATTAGAGGTTTTATAGACAGTCCAGCTCGGCGGGGTAATGTTTAAGGCTTTGATTATCTCAGTGGATTTCCATTCAAAAGGAGCATGAAACTCATCAAGATTTTGCACTACACCAAAAAGCATTTCATTATATTGCTGCACCATTTTGTTGAGCTTAAACTTTTCCATAGCTTTGGAGTAACCGGCAATACCGCCGACAGACAGCACGGCAATTATTGCCAGTACGCCCAGCATTTCTATCATTGACCGGCCATATTGCAGCACACTCTTACAGTCATCCTTGGCTTTGAGCGTCAGCTCATTCGCCGAGGATCCAGGATGGTACATCCATATTTTTGAATAAAGAAAACAGCACGACCTCTCGTTTGTTCTCTGTCATTGCCGGACGTGTTCCGGCAATCTTGGCTGAACCGGTACTTATGCAATAATAAGGCAAATTTATTGACTTGGTTAGTCACCCGCTGTACTAAGATTACCGGAATAAATCCGGTAATGACGGTAAAAAAGCTAGAGACAATACTGTTTGCTGCATTTAAAAATATTGCCATTATATTCCTGGATTCTCCGGACAGTTCACTTCGTTCACGCCGAAGAATGACGCTGCGAGCAGAGGCGTTCAAGACGCTGCAACAAACACTAAGCCAACGTCCCCAGCACCAGTCATTGCCGGGCTTGTCCCGGCAATCTTGGTTGAACCGATACTTATGTAATAATATGGCAAATTTGTTGACTAAGTTAGTTACTTGCTGCACCAAGATTACCGGAATAAATCCGGTAATGACGGAGAATAGACGGGAGAGAATACTGTTTGCTGCATTCAATAATATTGCCATTATATTCCTGGATGCTCGCGGTAGTTCGCTATGCTCACACGCAAGCATGACATTGAGAGCGGAGGCGTTAAAAAACTTACAACAAATACTAGACCAACGTCCCCAGCACCAGTCATTGCCGGACGTGACGCACAGTCTGTTCCGGCAATCTTGGCTGAACCGATACTTATGCAATAATATGGCAAATTTATTGAATTGGTTAGTCACTCGTTGCACCACGATTACCGGAATAAATCCGGTAATGACGGAGAATAAACGATAGACAATACTGTTTCCTTCTTTCAATAATATTGCCATTATATTCCTGGATTCTCCGGACAGTTCACTTCGTTCACGCCGAAGAATGACGCTGCGAGCAGAGGCGTTCAAGACGCTGCAACAAACACTAAGCCAACGTCCCCAGCACCAGTCATTGCCGGGCTTGTCCCGGCAATCTTGGTTGAACCGATACTTATGTAATAATATGGCAAATTTGTTGACTAAGTTAGTTACTTGCTGCACCAAGATTACCGGAATAAATCCGGTAATGACGGAGAATAGACGGGAGAGAATACTGTTTGCTGCATTCAATAATATTGCCATTATATTCCTGGATGCTCGCGGTAGTTCGCTATGCTCACACG
>CAVGVF010000069.1:0-7938 GCA_963632615.1 uncultured Eubacteriales bacterium | reverse complement strand
CGAACGCCGGCTGCGCCAACGTACAGGCTCCCGCTACTATTATCGCTAAAGCGTATACCACGCTTTTACACGATGTTTTATAGCTCTTTTCCATCGTAAAGCCTCCTATAAAAATTATACTAATGTAGACCAAACTCTTACGAGTCTAGCCTCTCCCCCACTATTAGTGTACGTTAAACTTTGAAAATATGCAATATTTAAATAAAAACGGCTATATTTTGTAATATTTCTGTAACAATAGATATGCAAAAAAGCTTCCCGTTGTTTATGACGAGAAGCCTAAACTATAAAAATGCTTTATGTGCTGTTATTTTACGGCAGCGCCGTTGCCTACTGTCGGCAATGGTTCAACATGCGCCGGCATCGGAGCATTTTCATTCGGCTGACGGTGCATTTCTTTGTGATGACGCTTAAATTCGTCTTTCATTTTTTTGCAGCCGCTGTCTTTGCCGCAATTACAGCCGCCGGCAACTTTATCCAAACCTTGAGCGTCACCGGTGTTAATGATGATTACATTGCCGCCCTGTGCATCAGAATAGGCAGGGAAAGGCATTGCCGGAATCGGCGCCATCTGCATAGGCATTGGGCGAGGTCTGCTCATCGGGCAGCGGAAACCGCATTGCAGCAAAGCATGAAAGCCCATACCGGCTAAAAAGATAATCAAAACGCATAAAATTTTGACAATCATCTTTTTGCGGCAGCAGCATCCGCAGCAGCAACAAGTACATTCTTTGCCGTCTTGGCAGCCGCAGTCGCAGTTTTTGTCACAGCAGCATTTTTCTTCTTTTACTTCAGCTTTGGCAGCTTCAGTCTTTTCTTTTTTATCCATAATTATCCTCCTTTGTGGATTAAAATTGTTTTCTGCATAAAATATAGGAAGGATATTGGAAAATGTAAAGAGGAAGACGACTTTTTTGATGTTTTTGGTTATATAATAAAGCAAACGGCAGGACTATCCCGCCGTTCTTACTTTCTAATTTTTACGGATTAGAAAATATATTTTGAGTTTTTTGATAACTATAATTATTTTAATTATCACGCTCTTATCTCCTCTAAAAAAGAAGAAGAGCTAAACCCTCGCCTTTTCAACTTGACAAACAAGCAAAAAAAGACTATATTTAACTACAGAGATGAGTTAAAAACAGGGTTTAACCCTTCTTGAAGTTAAAACAACGTCCAGCGTTCCAGCGCCGGACGTTATTGTTTATATATGATAGTCTATTTCTTGTCAATGATAGTATGGATATTTTTTATTTATACAATTCTTACTAACACAAACTCCCAGACACAGACTGTGCGTCACGGCCTAGGATGACTGGTGCCGGAGACGAGGTTTTGTTGCAACGTCATTAAATACCCCTCACCCGATGCTCTCGCATCGACCTCTCCCGCAGGGGGCGAGGTTTTAAATAATACTTACTTAAAGAAACTCGGATAATGAGCTTAATGCGAAGTAAGATTTTTTTGCTGTGTACACATTAGTACATAAGAAAAAATCTTACCAGCAGAAAGCCATTAGCCGAGTTTCCCTATTATCCGCCGTAGCCAAGATAACGGCGTATCCTATTCAGTCCCTTACAAGGGAATACTGATGAGTACTCTCAAACCTCCCATATCGCTGTCGCCCAAAGTAATGGTGCCGCCGTGTGAAACAACCACATCTTTGGCAATCGCCAAACCCAGGCCGACACCGCCGGTCTCTTTGTTGCGGGAACTATCAACACGATAAAACGCCTTAAACACATCATCGCGCTTTTCTGCCGGAATACCCGGGCCGTCATCTTCAACGGACAGTTCAAGATGCTTATCATCGCTTTCCAGCTTAACCGCAATGGTTTTGCCATAATGAAAAGCATTTTCTATCACATTAGTGAAGGCACGGCGCAAAGCCTGTTCGCGCCCCTGAATAGCGCTGACGTCATAGTTGGTGGAATAGCGAATCATTGCATTGGAATTTTTACGGTATTTATTGATAATGCTTGAAACCATCTCATTAACATCAACAAAAGACGATTTTTCGCCGCCCTCGCCGCTGACATACGACAAATAGCCGTCCAGCATTTTTTCCATTTCGTTAATATCCTGCAAAAATTCCTGATTTTCTTTATTTTCCGGCAGCATAGCCATTTGCAGCTTCATACGGGTAAGCGGAGTGCGCAAATCGTGCGAAACACCGGCCAGCATCTGCGTTTTTTCGGAAATTTGGCGCATAATGCGCTCTTTCATTTTAGTAAAAGCCAAACCGGCACGGCGGACTTCTATGGAACCGAAAGGCTTAAATTTGGTGTTGATGCCTTTACCGAAATCTTCGGCCGCTGAAGCCAGCTGCGAAATAGAGCGGACTTGCACGCGCAAGAACAGTACCGCCACCACAAACAGCAGCAGCGAAGTGCCGACCATCCACAATACAAAGCCGAAAATTGAGCTGCTGAAAATGTTTTTAACCGAGGTGCTGAACACATACAACCCCTGCTCCGTATCAACCAAAATATTCAGGCTGGAGCGATGCTTGCCCAAAAAAATCTCGGTATTAGCCATTGGAAACTGATGATGCAGCGAATCATTCAAAAAGCCCGTAACCAGCGGATTTTCCTTTTTATTTTTGCGCCAAACCGAATGCTTGCTTTCATTATCATAATAGCTGACATCCAAGCCGTAAATAGAAGAAGCCATCTGCTGAACATGGGCAAAATCAGAACCGCCGTTGTGCATTTGCATCACAAAGGCCATATTGGCTGTCAAATTATCCGAAAGCTTGCGCCCGACCTTGGTCCAGTTGCCGTCAAAAAACGCATAGATTGACACAATCTGCACCACAATCAGCGGAATAAAAATCAACAGCATGGTGCGGAAAAATAAGCTTTTCGGCATCAAGCAACGTTTGATTTTGGTTAATATTCCTTCTATTTTTTTTGGAAATCTTATATGCATAACGTTCTCCTATTTTGTTAATAACATATATCCTTTGCCGCGCACTGTCTGCAAGTAACGCGGATTTTTGGAATCTAGTTCAATTTTTTTACGCAGGCGGGTAATCTGCACATCTATGGAACGAGGATTTTGATTAGCGCCCAGCAATTCGGCCAGACGCTCACGAGTAAAAATCTGTCCGCATTTTGCTCCGAGGACGCTCAAAATTGCCTGCTCTACCGGAGTTATATGGACAATGCCGCCGGTCTCAGAAATCAGTTCTTTTTTTTCTAAATCAAAAATGTAAGAACCCAAAAGAAGCTGATGATTTTCAACACTTTTTTCGGCCGGAACGCGGCGCAAGATATTATTGATGCGCAGCACCAATTCTTTGGGCTCAAACGGCTTCGGCAAATAGTCATCGGCTCCGGCTTCCAAACCGGCTATGCGGTCGGCTGCTTCGCCCATTGCTGTCAGCAAAATCGCCGGAACATTATTATCACGGCGCAGCTTTTGCAAGAACTCAATGCCGCTTTCGCCGGGCATCATCACATCCACAATCAGCAGATTAAACTGATATTGCCGCAAAAACATTCTGGCATTTTCCGCATCTTTCGCAGCGCTGACGGCAAAGCTGTTTTCCTGCAAATAGCGCTGCAGCAGGCTGCGCAAACGCGTATCGTCATCAACCACCAAAATATGCGGACAATCTTTTACCATCGCCAACTCCGGCTATTTTACAGCTTTAGCTTTTTTAGCAGAGTTTTTCTTTTTAGCCGTAGTTTTCTTAGCTGCTGCGGTTTTTGCGGCTGTTTTTTTGGCAACGGCGCGGCTTTTTACCGTTTTAGCCGGCTTTGCTTCCGTCTCCTCGGCAATCACAACGCCTTTGACTTCTTTGATTTTTTTAGCTTCTTCGGCTTTAACATAGTCCAAGCTTTTCTGATAGTACTGATAGCCGGTAATAAAGGTCAGAGTTGCAGCCACCCACAGCAAAAATTCGCCGGTATAGCTCCAGCCGATCCACAAATCTTTAAACAGCATCATTGCCAAAGCCGTCATCTGGAAAGCGGTTTTCCACTTGGCCAGCTTGGTTACCGGAAGGCCGACATTAACTTCACGCAAAAATTCACGCAAGCCCGAAACCAAAATTTCACGGCATAAAATCACAAACGCCGGAATTATGGTAATGTTCAAAGAATACATATCCGGCTTTGCCAAAATAACCACCAAAGCAGTCGCTACCAGCAATTTATCGGCAATCGGGTCCAACAAGCGCCCAAAAGCAGAAGTTTCATTCCAAGCTCTGGCTAAATAGCCGTCCAGATAGTCAGTAATAGACGCTGCGACAAACAAAATTCCCGCCAGCATAGCCCACGCATACGATGTAAAATAAATGGACATGAAAATGAGCGGTATAACCACGATTCTGGAAATCGTCAAAATATTAGGTAAATTATACAAGGTATCCCCCATAGAAATAACGTTAAATCTGCATTAACATAGACCATTTTTTTTAATTATGGAAGTAGTTATATATCTTTTCCGCTGTTTTTTTACTGATTCCGGCAACTTTCATAATATCCTGCAGGCCGGCTTCTTTGATTTGCTCCACCGAACCGAAAAAATTCAGCAGGTCGCGCTTGCGTTTGGCGCCGATACCCTCAATTTCATCAATCTGCGACTTATATATTGATTTTGCGCGTTTTTTACGGTGCGTACCAATGGCAAAGCGGTGCGCTTCATCACGCAGATTCTGCAGATAAAAGGCAATCGGCGACTGATACGGCAACGCAAAGCTTTCACGCCCCAAAACATGATAAAATTCTTTGCCGGCGTTGCGTTCCGGACCTTTGGAAATAGCGATAATCGTGATACCGCTCAAATCATAGTCCGCCAAGGCCTCATGCACGGCATGCAGCTGCCCCAGGCCGCCGTCCAGCAAAATCACATCGGGGCGGTTTTCCGGCGCCATGTGTTCAAAGCGGCGGATTAAAACTTCTTTCATCATGGCAAAATCGTCGTGCGTGTTTTCGGTATATTTAATATTAAAAGTGCGGTACGATTTTTTATCAAAGCCCTCCGGCGTAGCCACCACCATAGCGCCCACAGCAAAGCTGCCCTGATTGTGCGAGTTGTCATAAATTTCTATGCGCTGCGGCAAACGAGGCAAATCAAAATAACGCTGCATTTCATAAAGATTAGATTCAACAGTTGCCGTTTCCGCCAATTTGCGTTCTATCGCCGCTTTGGCGTTTTCTCGGGCACGTTCAATCAGCTTAGCCTTGTTGCCTTTTTGATAATAACTTATAGCGCAGCCCAAGGCTTTTTCTAAAAATTCCGCATTTTCCAAAGGTTCGGAAATCAATATTTCTTTCGGCGCTGCGTGTTCGGCGTAAAATGTGCTTAAAAAGCCCTCCAAAATTTCGGCTTCCGACATCTCCGCCGCTTGTTTCGGAAAATACGGAATATTGCCGCAGTTCTGCCCTGCCCGCACAAAAAACACCTGAATGCAGACCATATTTTTATATTTAACCGCCGCCACCGCGTCAACCGACTGAAGATTGGCGTATTCCACATTTGAACCGCCTTGAATGCTGCTCAAAGAGCGGATTCTGTCGCGCAGAACAATCGCCAATTCATAGTTCATTTCATCGCTGGCTTTCTGCATTTGCGCCGAAAGTTCATCTTTCAACGCCGTGTCTTTTCCTTCCAAAAAAGCCACCACTTCATTAACCAGCTGCCGATATTCTTCTTTGCTGATTTTACCAACGCACGGCGCGCTGCAGCGCTTGATTTGATACAGCATGCAGGGGCGCTCGCGGTTATTAAAGACACTATCGCGGCAGGAGCGCAGACGAAAGGCTTTCTGCACTAAATCCATCACATTATTAACGGCCGAAGCGCTGGCAAACGGCCCGAAATATTTGCACCGGTCACGGCGGGCGCCGCGGCTTTTGCGCAAAGCCGGAAATTCATCCTGCAGATTTATCATCAGATGCGGAAAAGTTTTATCATCTTTCAGCAAGATATTATATTTAGGCCCAAGCTTTTTAATCAAATCATTTTCCATCAGCAAAGCCTTAGCCTCATTTTCCACAATAATAAATTCCATACGGTCAACTTCGGCAACCATACGTTTTATGTGGTCGGGCAGCTTGTCAAAATGCGTGTAGGCGACAATTCTTTTTTTGATGCTTTTAGCTTTGCCGACATACAAAACTTTGCCGTTTTTATCCAGCATACGATAAACTCCGGGATTAACCGGAGCAATTTTGACATTGTTTTTTATAACTTCTATACCGTGTTTAATATCAGGCATTTAAGCTCCTATCAAAACTTTTGCCGCCGCCCGGGCTTCATCGGTTATATGTTCGCCCGACAGCATACGCGCCACTTCCTCTGTTTTTTCAGCCGCCGAAAGCTCACGCAAAGAGGTAGTTGTCACATTATCAACCGTTGTTTTTTCCACTTTATAATGATATTTGCTCTGCGCCGCCACCTGCGGAGAGTGCGTAACCACCAAAACCTGCACCTGCTCGCCGAGCTTAGCCAGTTTTTCGCCCACCGCCTGAGCCGTTGCCCCGCCGATACCGGTATCCACCTCATCAAAAATCATGGTTTCAACCTGAGAGCTTTGCGCTAAATTAACCTTTAAGGCCAGCATAAAACGCGCCAGCTCGCCGCCGGAAGCAATTTTGCTGATTGAACCATACGGCGTGTTCGGGTTGGTGGAAACCATAAAGCAAACTTCATCACGTCCGTTTTCGTTCCAGAGATTTTCCGGCTTAGTGGAAATCTGCGTCATAAAACGGGCTTTTTCCATTTTCAAATCCGGCAGTTCGGCTTGAATTTTTCCATCCAGACGCAGCGCCGCCGCCAAACGGGCTTGACTGACTTCGGTTGCCTTTTTAACATAGTCCTTATAGGCCGCTTCTTCAAGTTTGCGCAGGCTTTCAATATTTTCTTCGCCGCGGGTTAAATTCTGCAGACTGTCTTCCATCTGCACCCAAACCTGCGGCAATTCTTCTACCGTAGTGTTATGCTTGCGCGCCAAGGCTTTGAGGGCAAACAAGCGCTCTTCCACCGCGTCCAGCTCATTTTGGTTAAGGCTGACTTCATTAGAAGCCGATTCAATTTCTTCGCTTGCTTCATCGGCATTTACCAGCGCCGTATCCAGCAAAGCATAAATATTGTCAAATTTGCCGTTCAGCAGAGCATTTACACGGGAAATCGCCGCTTGTGCCTGACGCAGCGAACTTTGCACACCGCCTTGCACCATTGCTTTGTAAGCCGTATCTAAATTTTCCAGAATTTTTTCTGCATTCATCATCTGCCGGCGTTTTTCTTCCAGCTCTTCCGGCTCATTTTCCCGCGGCTGCATTTTTTGGAACTCATCTACCCAATGCCGCAGATTTTCTTCATCGGCTTTGGCTTGAGCAATTTTAGCCTCGGCATTAACACGGTCATCCTTGGCTTTTTTATATACAGCAAAAGCCGTTTTCATCGCGGCGATTTTTTCGGGATAAGCGCCGTAGTTATCCAGCACGCTTAAATGCGTTGCCGGATTAAGCAGCCCTTGATTATCAAACTGCCCGTGAATTTCCACTAAATAACCGCCGATTTCCTTTAAGAGCTTTTGCGTAATCGGCTGGTCGTTAAAAAATATTTTGCCCTTACCGTCTTGGTTCAGCGTGCGTTTGATGATGATTTCATGGTCAAAATCCAAATCATATTCCGCACACAGCGCCGCCAATTCGCCTTTTTTATCGGCAATTTCAAAGCTGCCGCAAACCGAAAGCTTGTCGCAGCCGCTGCGAATCATTCCGACTTCGGCGCGCTTGCCCAGCAGCAACCCAACCGAATCCAGCAAAATAGACTTACCGGCGCCGGTTTCGCCGCTCAAAACGCTAAAACCGTTTTGGAAGTCTAAGTCCAATTTATCAATCAAAACAACATTTCTAATTGATAAAGATTTTAACATTATTTTTTACCTTTCCGGCTGCTGCTGATAATGTCGCCGACTTGAGC
>CAVGVF010000068.1:0-7946 GCA_963632615.1 uncultured Eubacteriales bacterium | reverse complement strand
GCATAAGCTTGTGGGTGCCTTCTTTAGTTTTTTCCCAGGTCTCTGCGGATTTTTCTTTAGTTTTATCCCAGAGTTTTTCTGATTCTTCCGAAACTTTATGCGCTGCTTTTTGACTGTTTTCTTTGGTCGAATCCCAAAGTTTCTGCGAATCTTCGGCTACAGCGTCGCGGGCGGCGTGGATTGTTTCTTTGGTTTTATCCCAAACAGGGGAGGCGGTGTGTTCGGACATAGTGATTTCTCCTTGTTGAATTTTGTGCAAAGCGTCTGCGGTATGTTTAACCTGGTTCAAAGATTGCTCGGCGGTCGGAGTCGGCGAAGCAGACATATTAAGACTGCGTCCGGTATAGCAGACTAAACCGGCCAAAACGGCAACTGTCAGTGTTTTATAAATAATACGCATATATTTGTACTCCTTTTGTTGTTCGGGAGAAATATATGCGTAGTGCAGAGCTTTTTCAGCTGGCAAATAGATTTAGTCAGATATTGCAACCCTCTTTTTTACGGTCTTCACGCTTGCGTAAAACTTCCAAATCTCGGTCGGTAGCGATTTTGTTCAAAATTGTTTTCACAACGCAGTCAATTTCTTTGCCCTCGCGGTAGTCGGCGGCCAAAGCAAAGTTTACGCGGTTGTCTTTCAGCAGCTTAACGGCTTTTTCTTTGTGGTGGCTGCGGGGTTTATAAACCGCAATCGCCGTGCCGTTATGTTCTTTTACCATGCGCATGGACGGAATATCGGTCAGCCCGTCGCCGAAATAAATAATGCGGCTGAACGGGATACGGCGCTTATCATCCGGAGTATAGTCATTTACGGCCTTGTCTTCAAATTTGCCCAAACCTTTATTGATTTTAGAAAGATACTGCACTTTGCCGGAATAATTTACCACGCGCGCCGGCCAAACCGGCAGGCCCTCATCGTTATAAGCAAATGCGCAGCCGTAGACGTCTTTGAAAAACTTGCGGATGCTGCAGCCTTCAATAATTTCTTCATAGCCGGAAGAAATTATATAATGTTCAATATCCAGCCCCAGAGTTTTGCCGTAGGCGTTGATACGCTCAAACCACTCGTTTACGCCTTTGAAAAAAACAATAAACTCGCCGCAGCAGAACATATTTTCTTTAGTCAGTTTCAGGCCGGTTTCTTCCGCCGTTTTTTTAAAGTAATACATACTTCCGGTCACTTGATCCACACCGTTTGCCTCTGACCAAGCGTTAGCCTCTTTCCAAAAATTTTCGGGCTTCATACCCAATTCCGGAATCAAAAAATAATCCTGCATATAAGTTGTACTCAGCGTTTCATCAAAATCATAAGCAAACGCCACTTTTGTTCTCTTCATCTTTAATCCCTCTTGCATTTTCTAAAATTATACAGTAAAACAAACTTATTAAAAAACATTAAAGAGAAAGAAGGATTTAAAATTATGGTAGCAACTTCTATGGACCAGCTGGTTTCTTTGTGCAAAAGAAGAGGTTTTATTTTTCAAAACGCCGATATTTACGGCGGTATGCAAGGTGTTTATGATTACGGTCCGCTCGGTGTGGAACTCAAAAATAACTTAAAAGCCGCTTGGTGGCGCGCTATGGTTTATGAACGCGACGACGTAGAGGGTTTGGACGCCGCTATTTTAACCAACCGCAAAGTTTTGAAATATTCCGGTCACGAAGATACTTTTTCTGACCCGATGGTAGACTGCAAAAAGTGTAAAGGCCGTTTCCGCGCTGACCAAATCGGCGGCAAATGCCCTGTCTGCGGTTCAACCGATTTAACTGAACCGCGCCCGTTTAACTTGATGTTCAAAACTCAAGTCGGACCGGTGGAAAGCGATGAAAATATTGCCTATCTGCGTCCGGAAACCGCACAGGCTATTTTCACGCAGTTCAAAAATGTGGTAGATTCCACTTCCCGCAAGCTGCCTTTCGGTATTGCGCAAATCGGCAAGTCTTTCCGCAACGAGATTACTCCGCGCAACTTCATCTTCCGCGTGCGTGAGTTTGAGCAAGCCGAATTGGAATATTTTGTTGCGCCGGGCACCGATATGGAATGGCATGAAAAGTGGAAAGAAACCCGTATTCAATGGTGGCTGGATCAAGGCTTGGTTAAAGAGCACATGAACATCTATAAAACTCCGGACGACGATTTAGCGCACTATGCCAAAGCCTGCTATGATATTGAATATCAATTCCCGCACGGTATGGAAGAGCTGGAAGGCATCGCCAACCGCCGCGACTATGATTTGGGCAATCACACCAAAAATCAAAGCGAATTCCAGCTGGAAGCTCATTGCCATGCTAATCCGGATTCCACCACAAAATTGTGCATTCAGGATGAAAACGGCAAATGGGTTATTCCGTTTGTGATTGAGCCGTCTATGGGTGTTGATCGCGGTGTTTTGGCTGTGCTGACCGAAGCTTATACCGAAGAAGATTTAGGCGACGGCAACAGCCGTGTTGTTTTAAAGCTCAAAAAGCACTTGGCGCCGATTAAAGTGGCGATTATTCCGTTGAAAAAGAATAACGAGCAGATTATGGCTAAATGCCACGAACTGAAAAAGCAGCTGATGAAACTTGGTATCGGCCGCGTGGCATTGGAAAACACCGGAAACATCGGCAAGGCTTATCGTCGTCATGATGAAGTCGGTACGCCGCTGTGCTTGACTGTTGACTTTGAAACTATTGAACAGCAGCCGGAAAGCGTAACTTTGCGCGACCGCGACACCATGGAGCAAATCCGCGTTAATACCGCTGATTTGGCTGATTATCTGCGCAACTACTTTTTATAAGCAATAGGCTGATTTTAAGCAAAAGGTTTGGAGTAAAATCCAAGCCTTTTTTATTGCTTTAAATTAGAACGGCAATGACTATCTTTAGATTAAAAAGGAGGTCAAAATGCGTTTTATTAAGCCGATAAACTTAAATGAAAAATCGTTTATTTTGGATGTGCGTTTGCCGGAAGAACGGGCGGTGGAAGAGCTGGGGCTGCCGCATGTAAATCAGGATTTGGAAAATCTGAATCCGCTGGAATTTATCAAAGAAAATAACATTAAAAAAGACCAGATTATCAATATATTATGTTCTTCCGGCGGCAGGGCGTCACAGGCAGCGGAAATGTTTGAAAAAGCCGGCTTTAAAAATGTGGCGGTTATTATCGGCGGGCTGGTGGAAGCTGAATACGAGGGGCTGCCGATTATCCGCCATTAAGGCTTGCGTTTTGCGCGGCTTGTGCTATAGTTCCGGCAAAGGAGAAAATTATGCCGGATTGGAAAATTGAAGACGGACACCGTGGTTTGATTTGCGGAATTGACGAGGCGGGGCGAGGCCCTTGGGCGGGGCCGGTTGTAGCCGGAGCGGCGGTGTTTTTAACGCGTGAAGTCAGCCCGGAACTGTTAGCACAGCTTAATGATTCTAAAAAACTTACCGCCAAAAAAAGAGAATATTTGTATGAACTTTTGCGGCAGGAAGAGCAAGCCGGACATATTTTGTGCGGCATAGGCGAGGCGAGTGCGGCGGAGATAGACGAGCTGAATATTTTGCAGGCAACATTTTTGGCAATGCGCCGCGCGGTGGAAAAATTGCCGCAAAAACCGGATATAGCACTGATAGACGGCAACCGGCTGCCTAAGGATTTTCCGTGTGCTAATGAATGTTTTATCGGCGGCGACGGGCGCTCATATTCTATTGCCGCGGCCAGTATTTTAGCCAAAGTCTATCGTGATCGGCTGATGAGCGAGATGGCAAAGCAGTATCCGCATTACGGCTTTGAAAAAAACGCCGGTTACGGTACTAAGGCGCATATAGAAGGATTGCGTTTGCACGGTGTAACGCCGCAGCACCGGCGCAGCTATCGCCCGATTAAAGAGTTTTTAGCAACCGGAAAATAAATCCGGCTTGCATTTTGCAATAAAGTGCGGTATAAAGCTTTTTGTGTCGCAGGCGTAGCTCATCAGGATAGAGCGACTTCCTCCTAAGAAGTAGGCAGGCGGTTCGAGTCCGCCCGCTTGTACCATTTTAGTTATTGACGAGCTATTTTATATAAAATTATTACCTTTTGTTACATATTTTTAGCAATGGCTTCAATCAAAGCTGATGCCATACTGTTTGAATCTTTTTTAGCTTTTTCAGATATTATATCCTTATCGGGACTGTCAACAACCGAAACAATGGCGTATCTCTTGTTATTCTTTTCAAAATGTCCGATAAATATATATACGGTGCCGACCTCATCATCTGTTGAGAAATCCGCAAAACCATACATATCCACGCCTTTAACCTTCATATATGAAAGATTGCCTTTTTCTATCTTGTTATGCAAAACCGGCAAAATATTCTTAAATTTAGGATTTTGGATAAATTCACTGTACATTTCCAAATATTCCAAAGGTGTGCTTCTTTGCGGCATCAATTTCAACTTGAATAGCAATTCGTCATTTGCTTTGCTGTTATCCTTAAAATCTAATCTGTTTTCGTTCAAATCATTAACAGAAATAATACCATAATTCAGTCCAAGAATCACATTGATAAACTGAGTTGTTTCAAATCCGATATACTCATAATTTTCCAGATAGTTTATTTTTGCTCTGCTGATATATTCTTGAGAGACAATTTTCCCGCTGTCCAAGTCTTTGACCGTATACGCAACTCCTTTAGCCCGCATTGCGGAAAGCGAATTGAGTAGAATGTTTAAATTAGCAATACAAACTTCTTTATTAAAATCACACTTTCGTTCTGCTGATTTTCTGCGGATTTCGGCGTTGGCGTTATAGCTGATTAACATTGCTAAAACGGAAATAATACACATTTTTAATACGTTCATTTTTAACTCCTGCTAAATAATAAAAAGCAGCCCGTTGCAAAAGGCAGGCTGCTCGGGATTTTCTTTAATTTATTAGATCATTACAATTTCAAGTACGCAAGCTACATACTTTTCTTTGAGTTCATCGTATGCCGCATTGGCATCTTCAATATATTGATAAGGAGTAGGCAAAAGCTCTCCGTTTAATTTTATATAGAACATAATATTTCTCCTTTGCTTGTTAAAATAAATTGGTTTTCAAACATAATAATATCTTAAACTGCTATAATATTAAAACTCTTTACTCTGTCAAAAGCTGACGTACCATGGAAAAATTTTGATATGCTATACTGAATTCAATATGGAATTTTATTATTTTTAAAAAAATTATTATTTTTGTTCAAATTGTGTTCTCTTTGATACTTAAACATTATATTTTCATCAACATTTACAGTCGAAGATACATTTATATCAGGTATAATTTGATTTTTTTTATCAGATGTAAAATATGTATCCATATTAATCCAGTTATCCCAATTTGACCCATTTCCATCACCTTCATATTTATAACTTATTTTCGAAAAATATTTGTTTCTATATTTTTCAAATGTAGAATTTTCCATAACATCTTTACTTTTGGAAAAATCACTTTTTATTTTATTGCCTTGATCTACAAAATTTATTTTATCGCTTGAATTATTTCTATATCGCCTCAAATCAGTATTAGACAATATCTCATAAGCAAAATAATCATATCTTTCTAATAATCTATAAAAGTTCATAACTATTGGATAATAAGTTATGGTATCACTCAGACCTTTTGATTTATTAAGATTATCAAAAGATGCTTTTTCCTGAACTATTTTCTCTTTGCTGTCGTATGGTCTGCATTCTCTTATTTTTGAACATTGTATAAAAGGACATTTGCAAATTTCTTCATTATCATTTCCTTTTAATATAAAATATTGAGAATGTTCATTAGCTGTATATTCTTTAGACAGATAGCAAACAGCAAACTTATTCATTATACTTTTTTGTTTAGCAGAAATTGCATTTGGTATGTAAGAATTCTTTTCTATTTCATAGAGTTTCACTGGATCTACAATTTGTTCAATGAAAAGCCAGTCATTATAAGGTTTATCGCTATTAAAAAATAAAAAAATATTACTTTTAAAACTTATATTTGTTTTCATTTTTTATTCCATAATTATACATTGTAACATAAATCTATTTTTTCATAATTAAAAATATTATAAACTTCTTGTGTCTTACTATTTTTAACATCTATACGCAACACGTTGTATTCATCAATATACACATACAGCGTTAAATACTCATCAACCCCGCCTAACATCGGAACAGCCACAGAATGTTCATCTTTATTTCCTATTTTGAATACAAAGTTAGCCAGTTCTGTTGAATCTGTTGTGGCTAAATTAAAACTTGCAGGTTTACAAGGAATTGGTTGTCCTTGTTCCAATAAAGGCAAATATTTTCCATCAGATAATTTTAGAGATATATCATCTGCCAGTTTATAAATATTGGCTTTGTTAGAAGCGGCTATCGTGCATGCTCCATCTGCAATATCCCATTCAGGGTTATCTGGAAAATATAATTTATTTCCATATATTTTATATAATTCTTCACGTAATGTTCTTAAGTTACTAGAACCTCCAACACAAAGAATGCAGCTTACTGTATCAGAAAAAGCATTAGTTATTACATTATTTAATTTTTCAATAGCTTCTTTTATATAAAATTTTGATACACTGACTAAATCTTCATAATAAAAAGTTATACTAGCACTTTTACCATTTATTGTGCAAGGACACTTAATAGGTAAATCTCTTTGGCGAGAAAAACTGATTTTATTTTTTTCTGCTAATGTAATGAATAAATCATATTTAGTTGCATTAAGTTTATCAAAAGGAATCGGCTGTAAATTTTTTTCTTTGATAAACCGCTCGTATGTTTTACGGGCAAAATCCTTATCTATATTATCGCCGGCTTTATACATATTATCTGTATAAATTTCCCGTATAGTATCATTTTTTACCTCAAGAGCAGAAATATCCAAAGTACCGCCGCCCCAATCAAATATTACTACATTTTTAAAGCATTTTAATTCTTCATAATGCGCTAAAAAAGCAGCTGTCGGTTCACTAATAAACTCTGTTATATGCAGTCCGGCTCTTTCTGTTGCTTCTTTTAGGCACTGTTTTTTAGAGGCTGCAAAATTAATAGGAACAGATAAAACGATATCGTTAATCTCTATTCCTTCACAAGATGCATTTAATTTTAATTTTTTAAATATTTCTGCTGCAATATCTATTGTATTCAGTTTTTTATCATTTATATGCCAAACTTTGCTTGTATCATCCAGAATGGTTTTAATTGACATAACGATGAAGAAATCTTTCTCTAATCCTTTTATGTTTCTTTTTACATCCGCGCCAACAAAAATCGCTCCTGTTTTTTTATTTATTGCGACAATTGATGGCAAAGGCATAATATCACCAGATATAGAGTCACCCAACTGTTTTTTACCATATTTATCATCAAAATAGACCATCGCAGTGTTTGTTGTACCAAAATCTATTCCGCAAAACTTCATAATACTGTCCTATTTATCTAATTTAATTCCATTTTCGTCCAATGTTCTAAAAACAGCTTCTAAGACTTCTTCAAGCATTTCCGTATATCTATCATCATTTAGAGGATTGCCTTTATACTTATTGTAGTGTTCATAATAAGGCTTTATTACTTGTGCTAATTTTTTTTCATATGCGTGTACTTCGAAAAATTCTCTATTTCGCAAATTATTATTTACAGTTTTATATTCATCTAAATCTTTTTGTAATTTTGCATTTTCTTGTTGCAATTTTTCTTCTTCATGTTTTTTTACATGATCTTCATAATGATTTATTTGTTTCTCTATAATATTTATTTTATTTTCAAATTCTGTAACGTTTTCATCATATTCAATTTGTTTATCATTTAAATATGTGATTTCTTCCTTTAACTTTTTAATCTCTTTTGATAAATCCACATTTTTATTCTGTATATTTTCAATAATTTCTTCAGTTGATAATTTTGCTGTCTTAGAAATATTATCTGCTAACTTTATTGTATTATCGTATTTAGTTATACTATTATTACC
>CAVGVF010000067.1:0-8287 GCA_963632615.1 uncultured Eubacteriales bacterium | reverse complement strand
TAAAAATTCCTGATTATATCAAAGCCCTGCCGTACCCCAATGCGGCGGGGTATTTTGGTCAGAATCTGAAAAACACGGCATAAAAAAAGAACCGGTATAAAAATACCGATTCTTTTCTGATTACTTAAAATGATAGTGTGTACTGCTGTAAAAGTTGGTATTATTACCGTCTGTGATAAGCAATACGCCATCATTGCAGGCGACAAAATCAACTCCGTTCGGGTATTTTGCCGCAAAATCTCTGTCGAGTGTGCCGTCATAGTGATAGATGAAATACTTGCCTTTTCGGTTGATGGCAAACAGCATAAACGCATTGTCAATAATGCAGAAACTGTCTACATCGTCAAAGGTTATCCAGCTATCAATATAAAACGCGTCCACTCTTTTGCTGGAAATCTCGGCGCAGAGCGCAAAGTTTTCGGTCGGACTGGCAATAATCTGGCTCTTTTCACCGCAAAGCATTGCTTTGCTCAACAGCGAAAACATCCGATAATTACCGGGAGTGCCGCAGACAACCAGACTGTCGCCTAAGAACAGATTATTGTCTTTGGGAATCTGGTAGGCCAACTGCACCGGCTGACCGTTAGAACGGTAAATACGCCAGCAGTCATCTTCTTGCAAAGCTACAAAACCATTGGAGATTTTGCAGTCGTATGCCTTGGCGCTGAGCTCAATAGTCTTGCCGTTCCAGATAAGAGCAGTGACGCCGTAAGAAGCACCGGCCGCACCCACAATCAAATAGCTGTGCCAGCCTTTCATCGGGATGATTTCAACATCAGTCAGAGCAAAGTCCGAAACTTTTTCTCCTTTGACCGTGAACAATCCTAATGAGGAAAACACCAATCCTGTTTCTTCGTCAACGTGAATGTCTGTAACGTCAACCAAAGGTTCGATTGGCTTAAGCTCAATGTTGTTTTCAACAGAAGTTGCTTCATACAGGCTGCTTTTACCGTCCTTTTTCATCAGCAAAAGTTCACACTCGTAAAAAAGTTTAAAATCCATATACCAAAAATTAAAGTTTATAATTATAAATAAATCATATTTATATATAGCGCGTGTGGACAATTTTGTCAATAAAAAAGACAGCCGCAGCTGCCTTAAAATTTGTCTGTTCTAGCAGAATTATTTTTTTATGTTTGCGGTTAGGACGCTCAGTACTTTAACCAGTTCTTCTTTCATGTGAGCGCGGTCAACCACCATATCCACCATACCATGTTCCAAAAGATATTCAGCCCGCTGGAAACCTTCCGGCAGTTTTTCATGAATAGTCTGCTCTATTACGCGCTGACCGGCAAAACCGATTAAGCAGCCTTTTTCAGCAATATTCACATCGCCCAGCATTGCAAATGAGGCCGAAACGCCTCCGGTTGTCGGATCTGTCAAAATAGATATAAACGGAATTCCGGCTTCTTTCAACTCATTGATAGCAGCTGTGGTGCGCGCCATCTGCATCAGCGAGAGCATACCTTCCTGCATACGTGCGCCGCCAGAGGCTGCAACCGTTATCAGCGGCTGTTTATCTTTCAGCGCCAATTTAGCGGCTTTTACGATTCCTTCGCCAACGGCAATACCCATAGAACCGCCCATAAATGAAAAATCCATGGCGGCAACCACGCTGTCTATTTTGCCGATTTTACCGCGTGCCACTTGAATGGCATCTTCGCAGCCGGTTTTTTTGCGGTTGCTTTTCAGTCTGTCGGCATATTTTTGAATATCTTTAAATTTCAGCGGATCATCCTGTACTGAAGGCAAATTCACCAAGGTGTATTTTTCATCGTCAAACAGCAATTTGAAGCGTTTTTCAACATAAAGGCGCAAGTGGTGGCCGCAGGCGGTGCAGACATAGTGCGAATCTTTCAGCTCTTTAGAAAAAAGCATCTGGTTGCAGTTCGGGCATCTTACCCATAAATTATCTGCAATCTCTTTCGGTGTCGTTTTTTTGATTTTCGGACGAACAATTTCTGTCAGCCAGCTCATTTACTTTCCTTTCTTGCAAACTTGTTTTTAATTGAAACAAAACATTGCTGAATTTTTCCGATTTTTTTAGGTTCAGCCGATTTCTGCGCTTCGGCATTGGCTTTTGCCTGCTGTTCCAAACCGGCAATATTCTGTTTCAGCCCGCTTACTGTTTCATTTAACTTTTCCTGTTCTTTGTTCAGGGCTTTATTGGCCTTTCTCTGCTGTTTCAGCTCTTTACGCATCGGAGCCGAGCCGAACCAGGAATTGATTTTTCCCCACAAATATCCGTACAGCACAAAAATGAACAAAAGCAGCTTGGTGTTTACCTGCATTTCATTTTCAAACGGCCACAGCGAAAAAACAAGCTTGTCGCCGCTGACCTGAGCGTTATAAATTCCCCATAATGCTACCAAAATTAAAGGAATTTCAATTAGATAATGTAAAAGTTTCATCTCAAGCCTCCTTTCTGGGAAGAGCTGTTATTTTGCATTCAATCTATCGTGCAGCTCTTTGCCTGTTTTGAAATGGACAATATTTTTTGACGGAACATCTACGCGTGCTTTGTTTTTTGGATTGATGGCAACGCGCGGATTTCTTGTTCTGACTGAAAAAGCTCCAAAACCTCTGATTTCAACACGATTGCCTTCTGCCAACGCCGAAGTCAACTTTTTGAAAACAACATTCACAATATTTTCAATATCTTTCAAAGTCAGGTTAGGCATTTTTGCCGCGATTCTTTCAACTAATTCAGATCTAGTCACTTTATCCTCACATTACAATTACAAATTAAACATTTTTACATTAGATACACTTTTATTTTGAATATATCCATATAATTTTTATGATTTTACACAAACATCCGGCGCTCTTAAATATAAAGGCTTAGGATAATTCAGTTTTTTGTTATTAAATTTTTGGATTGCGCAGGCAGCCAAATCGGCGATTGAGGCGGTTTTATCCATGCGGATTGCGTGCAGAACCAGACCGCTCGGACGGTCTAAAAAGCGCTCTACGCCGTTGCCGATAAGCGTTACGGTTTTGCCTTTCAGCCGGCTGATAATTTCTTCATACGGCAGAGCTTCGGCATCGCAAAGCTTTTCCAGCCGTCCGTTAAACAGCTGAAAATAGAAGTCGGCTCTTTTGGTTTCTATAATCACGGCATTATAGTCGGAAAGTTCTGACATATCCAAAGAATGAGCATAGGCTTCAAAAGCCGTGACGCCGGTTACTTTGAGGTTGGGGCAAGCCAAGCCGAAAGCCCGTGCCGCCGCAATGGAGGAGCGTACGCCCGTAAACGACCCCGGGCCTATGCAGACGGCCAAAAGGTTTAAGTCGGCAAAAGCCAGATTTTGGTTTTGCAGCATTTTTTGAATTTGCGGCATCAAGGTTTCGGCTTGTCCGAAATCCATTTCTTCCGAAAATTTTTCCACAATCTTATTATCGTGCAGCAGCGCGATGGCGCAGCAGTCTGCGGTGGTGTCAAATGCTAGTGTCAACATAGTTATCAACCTTTAAAAAAAATAAATTGCCTATTTGCTTGCGTTTATTTACTATAAAAACAGTAATAAAACAAACATTTTTTTTGTAAAGAAGATTTTGCAATGAACGCGGAAATGTTAAGAGATATAATTTTTGTCAGCCTGCTGTTGATTTTTATTATGCTGATAGCAATGGCGGCTTTGCAGATAAAGATTTTTAAGTATAAGCATAAAATCTATTTTATCCGCCGTGACCGCGAGCGCTGCAACGAGGTTTTATACGCGGCTAAAGACGGCTATTTCTGCTTTGTCTATCCGGATCAAAAGGTTAAAGATCCGCAAAAAGAAATTATGGAAAAATGTTCGCGCCGGCTGGCTGTGATGCTCAATCTGAAAGACGGCACCGCCTCTGTTTTTGCGCAGGTTTTGGATTCTTTTCATAAAGATGACGCCAAGCTGCTGAAAAAATATGTGGGCTTGCTGCAGCAGGAAGGCAAGTTTTTTGAAGATATGCTGCGGCTGAAAACCGGCGGGCGCAATATCTGCGTTTACGGCAACCGCATTAACGGAGCCGACAATAATTTATATTGTGATATTGTCTGGTTCAGGGATGTGACGCCGGAAACTTCCAAAATTGCCGATTTGATAAAAGAAAAGTCTTTGGTTGAAGATGAATGCGCCCGCTTGGAGCAAATGGTGGACGGTTTGGATTCTCCGGTTTGGCTGCGCGATGAAAATTTGCACCTGCTGTCGGTCAATAAAAAGTATCTGGATTTTGCCGGAGTCAAAAACAAGTCTGAAGTTTTGCAGAACGGCATTGAAATTTGTAACGGCAAAGGCGAAAAAGTGGCTTTGAGCGTGGCTGAAGCGGCGCAAAAAAGCAAAAAACAGCAAAAGAAAAATCTCAAAATCGTGCGCGGCGGAGAGCTTTTTAATTTTGAACTGCGCGAAAATCCCTATTATACCGGCGATTCGCTGGATAAAATCGGAACAGTCGGCTATTTGGTTGACAATACGGCTTTGGAAAAGGCTAAACGCGGATTTAAAATCAATCAAAACAATCACTTGGAAATTTTGGGCGCGCTTGGTACGGCTTTTGCCATTTTTGACGACCGTTCTAAGCTTTATTTTTATAACGCGTCTTTTAAAAACTTGTGGAATCTGGATAATGAATTTTTAGAGAAAACGCCGTCCTACCTGCAATTTTTGGAAGTCGTGCGCGAAAATAAAATGCTGCCTCCGGTGCCTGATATCAAAAACTACAAACAGGAAGAAATGAGTATTTTCGGCGGCTTGCTCGAAACCAAAGAAGATTTGCTGCATCTGCCGGACGGGCGGACTATCCGCCGTTTGCGCACTCCGCACCCTAACGGGGTTATTTTTGCTTTTGAAGATGTTTCAGACCGGCTGGCAACTATGCGCCGTCTGAATGATTTGATGTCTATGCAGCAGAATATTTTGGATAACTTAACCGATTCGGTATTGATTTTCGGACCAAATCAGCGGCTGAAGTTTTATAACCGTTCGTATCTGAAACTATGGGGCTTGGATTTTGATAAACTGCAAGATGAGCCAAAGCTGGAAGAAGTAATCGGCTTGCAGAAACTGTTTTTTTCCAATATCGATTCCTGGGATTCGTTTAAGAAGAGCATACTGGATAATATAATGTCCGGCCGCCGCTTTAATTTGCTGCGCGATGATAACAAAACGCTGTATGTGTCGCCGCTGATTTTTTATGACGGCTCGGTTATGGTTACCTATACTGTAAAATAGGGTTGCAATCTTTGTTTTCGGATATAAAATAAAACAGAGGGTAAAAAGATGGATGAAACGCAAACAGAAACAAATAAAAGTGCACTGGACTGGAACAAAAAAGGCTCTGTTCCGGATGAGCGTTTGTCTTTGCGCATAGACGCGCAGGAAGCTAACCGCTATCAGGCAAAAGCCGGCAAATCAAAACTTGGAGATTTGTCGCCGAATCTGAAAAGCCTGCGCAAAAAAATCCGCAATCCTTTTGATGAAGAAGAGGATGATAATGACGGAGCCATGGACGATGAAACGCTGCGTATTCTGCGGGAGCTGGAATTAAATGCCAACGATGCCTCCAATAATGACACAACCTTGCTGAACGCCGTGTCTCCGGCCGAACGCCGCTTTATTGACCAAAGAAGCACTATTGAAACCAACCGCCGCGAAGAAAATGCCGGCAAGCAAAATGCCTTGGAACAGGCAGATACTTTGTCGCGCAAAGCCGGAATTTCTAAGATGACAACGCAGGAAATGGCTAACAGCATGCAGGATGCTATCTATAATCCGCGCCGCCTGCGTGAACAGTCGTTTGAAGAGAACGTCGCCAAAAAAGTCGGGCTGAAAGGACATATAACCAAACACAATACGGGCGAAGTTGTCAAAGGCGTGAAAAAAATTACGGAAACCACCAACCGGAAAAAAGTTAAAGGCATGACGATGAATGACGCTGCCAAAGTCGGCAAAAAGAATATGTCTAAAAATGCAACAGCCGAGCTTATTTTACAAAAATCCGGCCAAACCGCGCGATTGACCGAAATTAAAATGAAAACGGCCTACGCCAAAAAAGATCCGGATTCTAAGAAACCGAAACGTTCTTATTCGGCAGAAATGAAAAAGCTTTTGAAAGCTTCATTGCAAAAAAACGGCGAAGTTCGCTAACAATCTGAAAGTTACGATTTACTTTTGCGGAAAAGTATAATAAACTAAAACAAATTCACAGATGTTTTTAAGGATATATTATGGAAAATCAATATTATACACTTATGGAAAAGCAAGACTTTTTTGAAATTATCGAAAATAAATATGGCGAGCTTGCTGTTTTTATTGACGCGCGTGACGGTGCTCCGCAGGAGCCTGTGCTGGAATTTGACGGCAAAAAGACCGCGCTGCTGAAACGTGATGAACGCCGCGCCATTATTTTGGACAACATCGATTCCGAAACCAAAGGCGTGCTGGCCGAGGCTGAGTTTGTGATGATTGTCGAGATGAAAGCCGATATGGTGGAGCGTGTATACGGCGTTCCGGTGGAAAATGTTGAAGAAATAGAATTTAACGGCCGCCGCACCCGTGCTGATGAGCTGTTCAAGGCCAAAAGCAAAGATGAAGTTCTTAAATCCTTCGGCGCTATCAAAGTTTGGACAGGCGGAGCTTCAAAATGATTGGTTTGGTTTTTGTTACGCACGGCAATTTGGCGCGCGAGTTTGTGGCGGCAATGGAACATGTTGTCGGACATCAGGATAAGGTGGAATGCGTCTGCATCGGCCCGGAGGATGATATGGAAGAGCGCCGGCAGGAAATTTTGCAGAAAGCTAAAAGCGTTGACAGCGGCAGCGGTGTTTTGCTGCTGACCGATATGTTCGGCGGCACTCCTTCAAATTTGGCTATGTCGGTTATCGGACACGGTAATTTTGATGTAATTGCCGGTGCAAATCTGCCGATGCTGATAAAATTGGCGTCAGCCCGTCTGAATATGCCGCTGAACGAATGCGTTGTCTGCGCCCAGGAAGCCGGTAAAAAATATATCAACGTGGCTTCTCAGCTTTTGAACGGGAGCGGAAAATGAGCGAAGCTTCGGTTGAGTTGGAAATCAAAAATTTAAAAGGCCTGCACGCCAGAGCCGCAGCCGCTTTTGTTAAGTGCATTGCAGATTTGGATGCGGATGTTTTGGTAGAAAAAGACGGGCAGGAAGTGGACGGCTCTTCTATTTTGGGGCTGATGATGCTTGCCGCTTCCAAAGGCAGCCGTATAAAAGTCAGCGCCAGCGGTGCAGATGCCGAACAGGCTGTAAAAAATATTACCGATTTGGTTAATTCGTTGTTTGGTGAAGAACAGTGACAGCAAAACCGGCGCCGCGCAACAAAACTATTACGCTTACTCCGCGTGAAGAAACCGGCTATGCTAAAAAAGCCGTGAAGCTTTCGTCTGTGCAGCCGGCTCAAGATTTGCGAGATAAAATAGTTTGGCAGGATACAATGCGGGCGCTGAACTATATTCCCGATAATTTTGCCGATTTGATGATTGTTGATCCACCGTATAATCTGACTAAGAATTTCGGCAAAAGCACTTTTAAGCAGATGGATTTTTCGGAGTACAAAAATTGGCTGGATAAGTGGCTGTCCAAGGTGGTGCGGATTCTTAAGCCTGACGCCAGTCTGTATATATGCTCGGATTGGCAGAGCTCTATTGTTATTCCGCTGGTTGCCGGCAAATATTTTAAGCTGCGCAACCGTATTTCGTGGGAGCGGGATAAGGGCAGGGCGGCTGCCGATAACTGGAAAAACTGCCTTGAAGATATCTGGTATTATACAAAGTCGGATGAATATACTTTTAATCTGGAAGCCGTAAAAATACAGCGCACGGTTTTGGCTCCGTACCGCGATAATAAGGGGACGCCTAAAGATTGGCAGGAAGAAAACGGTAAAAAAATCCGCTATACGGCACCGTCAAATATCTGGACTGATATCACGATTCCATTTTGGTCAATGGCCGAAAACACCGAACATCCCACCCAAAAGCCGGAAAAGCTTATTGCCAAGCTGATTTTAGCTTCCAGCAACGAAGGCGATATGGTTTTTGATCCGTTTTTAGGCTCGGGCACCACGGCGGTAACAGCCAAAAAATTGGGACGCCGGTATTTGGGAATTGAACGGGAGCGCAAATATGTGGCTCTGGCTTTGAAACGTCTGGAAATGGCCGAAACCGCAAAAAATATTCAGGGTTATGAAAACGGCGTGTTTAAGAGTCGCAATCCAAACCGCGAATAGGTGTGACTAACTTAGAAAAAGCTTGAGTTTTCACTTTTTTCAACCTATATATAGTGC
>CAVGVF010000066.1:0-8335 GCA_963632615.1 uncultured Eubacteriales bacterium | reverse complement strand
TACCCCTCACCCGAGGCTAATGCCTCGACCTCTCCCGCACGGGGCGAGGTTTTAAGACGCCTTTAACGCTACCACTCTCAGCGTCATTCTTCGGCGTGAACGAAGTGAACTGTCCGGAGAATCCAGGAATTTTATGGCAATATTATTGAATGTTGCAAACAGTATTGCCTCTCTTTTTTTGCTGTCATTCACGGGCTTGTCCCGTGAATCTTGGTGCAGCGAGTGACTTACTTAGTCAAAAAATTTGCAATATTATTACATAAGTACCGGTTCGGCCAAGATTGCCGGAACTCATCCGGCAATGACTGAGGACAGACGCGATGTAATACTATTTTATTCATTCAAAAATATGGATGTACCATCCTGGATCCTCTGCGAATGAGCTGACGCTCAAAGCAAAGGATGACGAGTCTGGTGTTTGTTGATGTGCTGGAATCGAGGTTTTAGTGTTTGTTGCTTGTTTTGAATACCCCTCACCCGACACTAAAGTGCCGACCTCTCCCGCACGGGGCGAGGTAACAAATAAGTGGCGAAGTAAAATTATCGCTTATCAGCTATAATTCGGGAGGCGGGAAAATTTATCCGCCAAAGCATGGTATGCTGCCGAAATCTGCTTAAACTTTTCTTCGGCATTTTCATCTTGTTTGTTGACATCCGGATGATATTTTTTAGCCAAGGCTTTATATTGCTTCTTTAAGGTTTCGGGGTTGATATCCCTGATATCCATTTCCAATGTTTGAATAAAGCGCCGTTCTTCCACCGTAAAATATATGCCGTCAGCCGAATATTCACGGCTGGAATCGGAAGGATTTGCATAGTCCGAATCAAAAAACTCGGCCTCCTCCCACAAATCATAGCCAAACTGATAGCGGACTTTTGACTTAAAGCCTTTTTTGAAGTGCATTTTAGAACGCAGGCGCTCCTCTTCTTCGGCAGCTCCGTCGCCGTAATAGTTCCATTTGGCGTTATATTCCTGCACATGCTTAAGGCAGAACCAGTAATAATCTTTCAGCTTGCGGTCTTTGGGCGCGCGGTATTCGCCTTTTTCGGTACAGCCGGGATGGTCGCACTGATGTTCGACATTGTCATTTTGCGGCGCATAATATTTTTTGGTTCTTTTCAGCATAAAATTCCTTTTACAAACATTCCGGATAGTTTAATCCTGTTTATAAATAATGGCAAGCAGATTGCAAACAAATTCTATGCCGCTATTATAAATAGTTAAGGAGATTAAAATGCCGGAATTACCAGAAGTAGAAACCATAAAAAATACTGTTGCCAAAACTTTGCTGCATGCGCGGATAAATAAAGTGACCGTGCGGCAGCGTAAATTCAGGCAAAGCGTGCCGGATGATTTTGAAAAGCGAATCGCCGGCGCTACAGTTGTTGCCTTGAGGCGAATCGCCAAATATATGCTGGTTGACTTGGACAATGGTCAGACAATTATCTGGCACTTCGGCATGAGCGGCAAAATCAAAATAGAATCGGACTTGCCCGAAACATTGGATAAGCACGATCATATAATTTTTGAAACCTCCAACGGCGTTATTATTTATAATGATGTGCGGCGTTTCGGGCTGGTAACAGTCTGCGACTCCGACAAGCTCAAAGAAAATCCGCAGCTTGCCGAACTGGGGCTGGACCCGTGGGAAAAAGAACTGACGCCGGAATATCTGCTGAACAAGCTGAAAAAGAAAAAATGCGCCGTAAAAATCTCATTGCTTGACCAAAGCATTATTTGCGGAATCGGCAATATTTACGCTTCGGAAATTTTATACAAAGCCCGAATCCTGCCGGATAGAGAATCCGACAAAGTCAGCCTTGAAGAATGCACGCTGATTATTAAATATACCCGTGAGATATTGGAAAAAGCCATTGCCGCCGGAGGCTCCACCATTCATGATTTTAAGCGTCCTGACGGCGATATCGGCTATTTTCAAAACCAGCACTGCGTCTATAACAAAACCGGCAAGCGCTGTCCCGATTGCGTATGCGGCGGCAAAAACCATATCGAAAAAACGGTGCTGGGCGGACGTTCAACCTTTTTCTGTCCGGTGCTGCAAAAATAAGGAATCGACAATGAAAAAAACGGCAATTTTGTTTCTGGTACTTTTGACGGCGTATATCCGGCCGGTTTATTCCGCAAATTTTGTGGAAGGCATGGACGATGTTCCGCTGATGGACGGGCTGTCGCAAATCACGCAGGACGACATTTCTTTCGGCAATGAAGAAACCAGATTGCTGGAGGCCTATTTTTCGGCGCGGCGCTTGAAGTTTTCGGCCATAGCCGATTTCTATAAAGAATCCTTGCCGCAGCTGGGCTGGATATATCAAGGGAATCGGGGACAGGATTTGCTTTTTTACCGCGACGGCGAAACGCTGGAAATTATTAAAGAATCGACAAAACCTTTGGTTATACGCATTACCGTCAAGTCAAAACCTTAAAAAATCATAAAGTTTTTGAAAAATTCAGTTGACTTATGAACCTGTCGTGGTTATAAAGTTTACCAGAGTAAATTTTGTATTAACTTAATAAATTTATAGGAAGAAAATTATGGCCAATCATAAGTCGGCAAAAACAAGAATCGTAAGAAACAACAAGCGCAGTTTGATTAACGGCGCCCGCAGAAGCCGCGTTAGAACTTTTGTTAAAAAAGTAGACGCCTTGATTAACGCTAAAGACAAAGAAGCTGCTGCAGCTGCTTTTATTACTGCTGAAAGCGAAATGATGAGAGCTGCTCAGAAAGGCGTTTTCAAAAAGAATACTGCTTCTCGCACGATTTCTCGTTTAGCTCAGAAAATTAAAGCTCTTTAATTTATTAAAGACTCTAGCAAAAAACTAAAATGCAAATTGTCCCTTAGTGGGTACGATTTGCATTTTTTAGTTGAAAAACAAGCACTTACCGTCCGACTCTAACAGAATCCCTTGTCAAGACATTTAATTGCAATGTTCGCAAAAAGTTCTCTTGTAATTATGTTTTTTTGCTGTAACAATGACTCCAGATTTTGAAGATATGATGTTAAACAATTTGACAAAATAAAAAGCATAAAAAGAATATTTTGAGCATTGATATTGTCTGAAAATTGTGAAACAAAAACTAAAAAATTGACAGCACCAAGCTGCATAAGCTTTAAGCCAACAAAACATAAGCTACTGAATTGGCAATATATGTTTCAGGCACTGTAAAAAGCTGTTTAACTTTAGATTTTGGCAACATCACTTCGTGCACTATTATTTGAAACAATTTTAACTGAACAGGACAAGAAGATGGCTGAACAAGCAGTATATGATGAAGATTTTTCTATCAATGACCAATGGGAGCAAGTTTGTTGCCAGTTAAAAAATGAATTCGGCGAAACAGCTTTTGACAGCTGGCTGAAACCTTTAAGCGTCAGCTCGTTTAATGACGGCGTGATGAATATATGCGCCCCGACGGCTTTTATGAAAAACTGGGTGATTGCTCATTATTCCGACAGAATCCATAAAATTTGGGAACATAAGAATCCGGACATTAAAAAAGTTCAATTTATTGTGCAAAACGTCAGTGTGGCCGATAATCCGATTATGGGCAACCGCGACACCTCTCTTTTGAAAAAAATCAAATCAACCCCGACTCCGCAGAGTATTTACGGCTTGAACAATGTTGCCAATAATTTTGCGCCGGCCGAAGATGATCAATATTTGTCTTCTAAACTGAATCCGGCTTATACATTTGACAATTTTGTTGTCGGAAAAACCAATGAATTTGCCTATGTTGCCGCAAAGAAGGTGGCCGAATCCAGAAACATCTCCTTCAACCCGCTGTTTTTATATTCCGGCGTAGGACTGGGCAAAACCCACTTAATGCACGCTATTGCCTGGGAAATCAAAAAGAATGACCCGTCCCGCAATGTGGTATATATTTCGGCAGAACAATTCCTCTATAAATTTGTAAAAGCCCTGCGCTACAAAGATGCAGAAGCTTTTAAGGAACAGTTCCGCTCGGTGGACGTTTTAATGATTGATGATGTTCAATTCTTGGCTAACAAAGAAAAAACTCAAGATGAATTTTTCTATACCTTTGACTCTTTGATGGAAGGCGGACGTCAGATTATTTTATCCGCCGACAAGTCTCCGAATGATTTGGACGGTATTGAAGCCCGCTTAAAATCACGCCTCAACAGCGGTTTGGCCGCCGATATTATGCCGACCGACTTTGACTTGCGCGTGGATATCCTCAATAAAAAAGCCGCTCAGCTCGGTATCAATCTGCCGCAAAATGTGGCTGATTTTCTGGCGCAGAAAATTACTTCCAACATCCGTGAGCTGGAAGGCTCTTTAAAGCGAATCGCCGCGCACTCTCAGCTGCTGTCCGGACATGAAATCACTTTGGATATGACTCAGGATGTGCTGAAAGATATGCTGCGTTCGATTGACCGCAAAACCACCATTGACGAGATTCAAAGAAAAGTTGCCGAATATTTTAATATTTCGGTTAAAGAAATGCAATCTTCCCGCAGAGCCCGCAATGTAGCCCGTCCGCGTCAAATTGCCATGTATCTGGCAAAACAGCTGACCTCACGCTCTTTGCCGGAAATCGGCCGCAAGTTTGACCGCGATCACACCACGGTTATGCATGCTGTCCGCAAAGTAGAAGAATTGATTGTTGAAGATACCTCGCTTTCCGAAAGCGTTGAAGCTTTACGCCGCATTTTGGAAAACTAAGTAAAAAAACTTGTTGACGACTCATCAATTTGTCTTCTTATTTTGCTGCAACTTTGCTACTCTTTGGGAAGAATTAACAAAAACGGTGAGTCGTTTTTATATTTGGTAGAAACATTATATTTGGTGAAAAGAAATGAAGTTTACAATTGAAAAAGCTGTTTTATTGAAAACGCTGGGACACGTACAAAACATTGTGGAAAAAAGAAATACGGTTCCGGTATTGTCTAATGTGAGAATCGAAGCAAGCAATGAAGGTATCAGCTTTAAGGCAACCGATATGGATACGGAGATTACCGAAATTGTAGACGCTAAAATCTTGGAAAACGGCGCCATCACGGCTCCGGCTCACATGCTGTATGACATTGTGCGCAAACTCTCCGACGGTTCGGAAATTGAACTGACTTATCCGGATGAAAAAGAGCAGCTCAGCATTGCTTCCGGACGCTCTAAATTTTCACTTTCCACCATTGGGGTTGAGGATTTTCCGGTTATTTCGACTGATGCCCTGCCTACCAATTTTGAAATGAACCGCGATGAACTGAAAGATGTGATTGACCGCACTCAATTTGCAGCCTCTACCGAAGAAACCAGATATTATTTGAATGGTTTATATATCCATCCGAAAAATGAAGGCGAAACTAAAGTTCTGCGCATTGTAGCAACCGACGGCCACCGCTTGGCCTGCGTAGAGACTCCGCTGCCGGAAGGCGCTGCTAATATGGAAGGCGTAATTTTGCCGCGCAAAACCGTGGGCGAAATTCGTAAATTGCTGGATGACACTTCTGCCGAATCCGTACAAATTGCTTTGTCCGACAGTAAAGTCCGCTTTACATTGGCTGACGTAACCTTGGCTTCTAAGCTGATTGACGGCACCTATCCGGATTATGAGCGCGTTATTCCTACAGATAATGACAAGATTCTGGAATTGAACGTAAAAGACTTGGCTACGGCGGTTGACCGTGTTTCAGTAGTGGCTGAACGCACCCGCGCCATCAAGATGATTGCCAACAAAAATCACGTTATTATTACAACTTCAAGTCCGGATTTGGGCAGCGCTATAGAAGAGATTGAAGCTACATACGACAGCGAATCGCTGGAAATCGGCTATAACTTCCGCTATTTGCTGGATATTTTGGCTGAGATCAAAGGCGATACCGCAAAATTCAGCTTCAGCGACGGCGCTTCTCCGTCTGTTATTCATGACACATCAGATGCCAGCGCTATCTATGTTTTGATGCCGATGAGAGTCTAAGTTGTCGGAATTAACAGCTAAATTAAATGAAATTACACAAGAAAAGTCAGGTGTCACGCGCCTGACTTTATCTGACTTTAGAAACTACCGCAGCCTGCGAATCGAAGCAGAGATTGCGCCGATTGTCATTACCGGCGAGAACGGCTCCGGTAAAACCAATATTTTGGAAGCTATTTCTTTTTTGACTCCGGGTAGAGGCTTGCGCAGCGCTAAACTTGCCGACATCAAGCGAATCCTGCCGCCGGAAGAAGAGATTTTAAATCTAAACAGCGGCTGGAGCGTGGCTGCGGAAATTTTGAAAAACAATGAAGAATATCTGATTGGCACCGGCACACAAAAAAGTTTTAGAGAAGATTCCGAAGATGATGAAATTAGAAATTTCGAACGGCGAATCGTTAAAATCAATCAGCAAAAAATAACTCAGCAGTCCGAGCTCGGAAAATATGTGTCGGCGATTTGGGTGACTCCGCAAATGGACAGGCTTTTTTTGGGCGGAACTCAGCCGCGGCGCAGCTTTCTGGACCGGTTAGTTTACGCTTTTGATTTGGAGCATGCCAAACGGACGGCTAATTTTGAACATCTGTACCGCCAATGGTTTCAGATTCTGAAAGCCGGACACGCCGATGAACATTGGCTGCAATCGGTGGAAACAGATATGGCAACTCTGGGGGTGGCAATCGCCGCCGCGCGCCGTGAGCTTATCGCCCGTCTTAATACTTTTATCGCTCATGAACCGGATGATGTTTTTCCGGATGTGCGGCTTGAATTGGACGGTACCATAGAAAAAATGCTGGACACCCTGCCCGCCGTCAAAGTTGAGCAATTTTATATTGAACAGCTGGCCAAACAGCGCCGCAATGTTTTGTATAACGACTATGTTGACGGTGTCAACCGCACAGACTTCAAGGTTTACTTTAAGAAAAAAAATATGCCGGCGGAATTATGCTCTACCGGCGAGCAAAAAGCCTTGCTGGTCAGCATAATTTTAGCGCAAACCAAATGCCAGATTTTAGATAAAGGCTTTGCCCCTATCCTGCTGCTGGATGAAGTCACAACCCACTTGGACGACAAAAAGCGCGATGCATTGCTGAGCAAAATTGCCAATCTGCACCTGCAGGCTTGGATAACCTCCACCGAGCCGCAAAATTTTGACACTATCAAAAACATATCACAGTTTTTTGAAGTAAAAAATAACAGCGTTATTGAAAAATAATACACCTGAACTAAAATTCAACGGTCAATATGCAGTAATCTTCACCTAAAACACAGGATTGGCAGGCCTGTTTCATTTCCGGCATTGTCAGTGTACGCAAACATTTTTGATTTGCACCGCAATATCCGTCTCCATAATAATGAATATACCCTGTTTTTGATTTAAAAATAAAAACTTTGTATAGCATACTATGCAGCGGCTGAAATGCCGTATTTAACAGCTCAAAGCAAATTTTATCCGAAAAATCCATAGAAGCTACTGATTGATTAACATTTTCCGTTGTTCCTAAATGGATATCAAACACAATCTTTTCTCTCCTGGTAAAGACGGCTGTAAAATTTCCTAAAGTATCCAATACTCCGGATGAATTAAATTTCCACCCTTCCGGTAACAAATTTAAGCCATGAATAACATCGCCTAAATAATATCGGAAATCATCGTTTTCCGTACCGTTATCGCGCTGCAGAGGCCGAAAATCGTCAATATGTTCTAAAAGTCCGGTTATCAAATAGCTATAGCCTTCAATGGTTTTATTTATTTTCCATTTTTGCATGGCTTTAGAATAACCGGCAATTCCTCCGACAGACAACACGGCTATTATGGCCAATACACCAAGCATTTCTATCATGGAACGACCAAGTTGTAGCACACTCTTATAGTCATCCTTGGCTTTGAGCGTAAGCTCATTCGCCGAGGATCCAGGATGGTACATCCGCTTCAGTAATATGGCTAATGTATTGACTTGGTTAGTCACTTGCTGCAACAAGATCTTCGGGACAAGCCCAAAGATGACGGAGAACAGACGATAGGCTGTGCTTTTTGCATCCTTTGATAATATTGACTTTATAAGCCTGGATGCTCGCGGTAGTTCGCTATGCTCACACGCAAGCATGACGTTGAGAGTGAAGGCGTTAAAGACGCTGCAACAAACACTAAACCTACGTTCCCCGCACCCGTCATTGCCGGACTTGTTCCGGCAATCTTGTCTGAGCGTACTCATTTTTAATAATACAGCAAATTTATTGACTAGGTTAGTCACTTGTTGCACCAAGATCTTCGGGACAAGCCCGTTAATGACTGAGAATAGACGAGAGGTTGCGTTGTTTGCTGCATTTGATAATATTGCCATTATATTCCTGGATTCTCCGGACAGTTCACTTCGTTC
>CAVGVF010000065.1:0-8407 GCA_963632615.1 uncultured Eubacteriales bacterium | reverse complement strand
TTATTCAGCCAAATAGCCTTATTTAGCCGACATCCGTCCAACGGAAATCGGCATAACAAATTTTAAGTCGTTTATGCTAAATCGACTAATCTTGTAAAAGGGTTTTCGACGCCCTGAAAGTACTATTGTACCCTCAAATAAAGTTTATAAAAACCAAAATGAAAAGTAAAGATTAAATATCAAAACTGTTTATTTTTTCCGTTTTTTCCGGAAAAAATCCTGCAGCAGCTGGGCGCTTTCTTCTGCCAAAATTCCTCCTTCAGCCTTAGGGCGGTGATGACAGGTCGGAGCTTCAAAAAACTTTACGCCGCTGACAACTGCTCCGCCTTTTTTATCGGCTGCGCCGAAATAAAGATTAGCGATACGGGCAAAAGAAATGGCTGCTGCGCACATGGTGCAGGGTTCAAGCGTCACATACATATCCATATCCCAAAGACGGGACTGCCCAAGCTCTTTGCAGGCACGCTGAATGGCTAAAATTTCAGCATGAGCCGTGGCATCGCCGCTGTGGGCGCTTTGATTGCCGGCTTCGGCTATAATTTTCCCGGTTTGCGAATCAACCACCACAGCGCCGACCGGCACTTCATCTTTTTCGGCGGCTTGTTTAGCCAGTTCCAAAGCTCGGCGCATATAATCTTCTTTTTCCATAGGTTCACTCTTTTTTCATAAATTTTGGTTATTATAGCTTGAAATATCTGAAAAGGAAGTAAAAAAATGGCAGAAAGATTGGCAAAATTTATGGCGCGCAGCGGTGTTTGTTCTCGCCGCGATGCCGAAGAGCTGATAAAACAGAAACGTGTGACGGTCAACGGAGAAATCGTGGATACTCTGGCTTATAATGTGGAGGGAACGGAAAAAATTTTGCTGGACGGCGAAAAACTGCCGGAAATAGAGCAAACTCGCTTGTGGCTTTATCATAAGCCGGCCGGTTTGCTGACAACGCATAAAGATACCGAAGCCCGCGCCACGGTTTTTGAGCATTTGCCGGCCGGTTTGCCGCGGGTTATCAGCGTGGGGCGGCTCGATTTGAACTCTGAAGGGCTGCTGCTCCTGACTAATAACGGCGAGCTTTCGCGCAAACTTGAATTGCCGGAAAACGGCTGGAGCCGCCGCTATAAAGTGCGCGTGCATGGTTTTGTCAATAAAAACAAGCTGGCGGATTTGGCTAAAGGCGTTACGGTTGACGGCATAAATTACGGGCCGGTTAAAGTTGAATTTGAAAGTCAAAACGGCACCAACAGCTGGCTGGTTGTGACTTTGAACGAGGGAAAAAACCGTGAAATCCGCAAGCTGATGAAGTCTATAGGGCTTGAAGTGGCACGGCTTATCCGTCTGTCGTACGGGCCGTTCCAGCTGGGCAGCCTGAAAAAAGGCGAAGTGCGGGAAGTTCCGCAGAAAGTGCTGAAAGAACAACTGGGGAGTAAAATAAGTCTATGAGAATTGTAGCCGGACAATATCGGGGTAAAAAACTGTTCACTCCCGAGGGAAAAGAGGTGCGTCCTACTTCGGAGCGGGCGCGCGAAGCTGTGTTTAATATTCTGAATTCGCATCTGGGCAGCGATTACAGCGCCGTGCATTTGGCCGATATATTTGCCGGCACCGGCGCATTCGGGCTCGAAGCTCTGTCACGCGGCGCCGCGTCTGTGACTTTGGTGGATAAAGATATTTGGCTGCTGAGTAAAAATGTCAAAATGTTTGCCAAGGAACAGTCTAAAATCCGGATAATCAAAGCCGATGCCTTGAATCTGCCGCGGCTCGGACGTAAATTTAATATGGTGTTTATGGATGCGCCGTATGCCAAAGGTTTGACAGAAGAAGTTTTGAAGCAGCTGATAGAAAAAGAATGGCTGGCCGAAAATTCACTTTGCATTGTTGAAATCCGAAAAGATGAACATATTGATATTCCGTCAGAATATGAAGTTTTAGATGAACGTGTCTATGGTTTGGCAAAAATTTTGTTTTTAGACCCTAAAATTGCAAAATAATTGTTATTTTTTGTCAAAAACTGGTTGATAAGAGCAAAAAAATATGTTAGATTATAGGCAGATTGAATGAGAAAAAGAGGTTGCTATGGCAGATGTTTTATTAGAAAATACTAACGTTTTTGAGCCTAAAAAGGAGTTCAGCGTTGAGGAACTGCGTAAAAAATTTGAGCAGAATGAAAATGTGTTAAAAAAACAATATGCCGATAATACTGTTGATTATCCTAGAATTAAACTGGCTTTTGATCAGCTGCAGGCACCTAATCCGGAACATGTTTTATTTGATTATGATGTGCATAATTTGATGGTGTATCGCGATCAGCTTATTGCTAATCAGCGTGATATTAAAGAGAACTTGACGCGGAATGATGTTAATATTAGACTTTTAGATAAATATGAAGGCTCGTTTGCCGCTTTGTATCAAATTAAGCAGCAAAATGAATACAGCGCCGACGGTACAAAATGCAGCTTTAAAGAAATTGAACAAAACAAGCCGGCCGGTATCATAACTCAGGAACAATATTATGAAATGAACGCCAACCCAAACGGCGAGGTTAAACAGCTGGCTCTGGAAGTTGCGTTGCCGAGCGGCGAAAAATTTGATTTAACAATGCCTCCGTATGATAAACCGGGGGCGGATTCCAAGGAAGTTAAGGCGCAGATTTCGTTTGATGACAAGGCACTGCAAGAATTGAATGCCGAAAAATTGGCGCATATTATGGAATTTTGCGAAGGCCATGGTTTGTCTACTTTCCAAATGGATATTCCTTTTGCCTATGACGGCAATATTGATGCTGCCGAAAAAATGAAAAGCCTGCTGGAAGAGGTAAAGCAGCAAAAAATCAATGCGGAAAATGCAGCTGCGCATCAGGAAGCAACTGAACAGCAAAACCGCCGGCAGGAATTGCAAAAAACTGCTCCGACTAACACGGCAGAAAATGCCAATGCTCCGGTTTCGTACGATTTGCCGCAGGAAAATCAAACTATGGAAGCAGAAAACGCACCGGCAGAAGAAAATCAGCAATCGGTGCTCAGCCAGCTGCAGCAGCAAGCTCAAAACAGACAGACGCAAGCTCCGGCTCCGCAAGCCGCTCCTCAGCCAAAGCCTAAGGCCAAGCCGAAAAAGGGCATAAAAGAGGCCGAAGCCGGTTTTGAAAAGTTTTTGGAAGGCGGTTTGCGCAAATCGAAAGGATTTACATATTTTAAGGAGCATACCGGTTGGCTCGGCACCGGCTGGACAGAATATATCGTGTATGACAAAGCCGATCCGGATAACCGCAAAAAAGACGGTAAAATTGATAAAAACGGCGATGCCAAGTTTACTTACAGCTTTAAGCTTTTTGTAAAAGAAGAAAAAGGCAAGCTGCGTTTTGCCTACCGCACTCCGGGCAATAAAAAAATCGATGATTCCGTTGTCAACGGTATGGTCGGGCAGTTTAAGGATTTGGGTATAACTCATATTCGTTTTCCGAACGGCCTGCAGGATGCCGAGAAAAAACTTTGGCGCACCGCCTTGGCCGAAAACGGTATTGTGCCGGTCGGTATGGGGCTGGATAAAGCCAAGGCCGAAGGCATGCTGAAAGCCGCCAAAGAAAAACTGTCGGCCGAAGCTTACCGCAAATTCAGATATAAGCTGGCCGTACAGATGGAAAAAGACAATATCAAAAAAGGCAAAATTGTTTCTCCGTCCGAGCAGGATTATATTGACGGTATAAAAAACAGCCAGAAATATCTTGCTTTTAACGATGGTTATGACGGCAAACTTAAAGGAATGCTGCGCGATAAATTGGATGCTGCCGATGTTAATCACGATGACGGTGCCATTGAAAAGACTGCTGCCTACATGGCAATGCGCCGTTTGTTTGATGTTTATAAAGAAACGGTTGATAATGCCGATATTTTGCACAGCCATAACCTCAGCTCTGAAGAAAAGCAAAAAATTAAGCAAGCCGGTTTAACCGGACCGGTCAGCGACTTTACGGCAGAGCAGATGGGACAGCTTTATGATATTATGCTGGTAAAAAGCAAAGCTGACGCCAAAAAGGAAATTGATGAAGCTTTGCTGGCCGCCCGCGATGTCAATAACCAGAGTTCAAAGGGTGCAAAGCGTGCCGATAACGTGATTATCAAAGAAGTATTCGACGGTGCGCGCAACCGTTTTGAAAAGGTTAATGAAATGTTGGCTCCGCTTGGTGTGGATGAAATCAGCTTCCCTAAATCTTTCGGACGTTTGCATTATGATAATTTCTATAAAGAGCACCCGGAATTTATGAAGAAAAATCAGCAACAAACACAGGCGCCGCAGCAAACGCCTAATACTCAGCAGAAGCCGGCTAATACTGCGCAGAATACTCAGGCTGCCCAAGCGTTTGTCAATGCGTATGCCGCGAAAAAAGGCAATACTCACTGAGTGAAAGCCCAAAAACAGAAAAGCTGAAAGCCGCCCGAAAACGAGCGGCTTTTAATTATAGAAGGAATTTTGTAATCAAAATCAGTTGTTTGCAGGTGCGGCAGCTGCCGGTGTGTCAGCCGGAACAAACTGTACTTCTTCGGCTTCCAAAGAAGTTATATCGCCGTCTTTATCTACGGTGGCGGTAATCAAAACTTCGGCTTCCGGAGTAATGGTGTTGCCGTCAACCAAGTCTTCATCAATTTCAATATTAACGGTGCCGCTGTCGTCTTTGACCAGATAATTGTCATCGCCCAGATTTTGTACAATCACGCCTTGAATAACCACTTCGGCATCATCCGGCAGATTGCTTACATCCGAAATTTTGCTGACCGGTTTAGTGTCGGTTTTAGCGGTGTCTGCCGCCATGGCATTGGTGCTGAACAAAGCAATTCCGCAAATTGCCAGCAGGCTTAAAAATGTATTTTTCATATTATTTGTCTCCTCTCATAAAACTTTACGGCTATGATATATAAGCAAAAAGCGGGCTTTCAAGGTGGCCGTTATATTTGGTAATAAAAAGTGAAGTCCGAAGTGTGAAAATTTACTTCTTTTTTATGATTTATCTAATACAATAAATCCGAATTAACAGGAGGACATTATGGATAAAATTTTGAATGTTGATGAACAAAAAGAACAAGAATATATCGGCGGCTTGATTAAAAAAGTCAGCGCCGCTCAAAAGAAATTTGCAACTTTTACCCAAGAGCAGGTAGATGAAATTTTCCGCCGCGTGGCTTTGAAAGCCAGCTCAATGCGTATTCCTTTGGCTAAAATGGCCGTGGAAGAAACCGGAATGGGCGTGGCCGAAGATAAAGTGATTAAAAACCACTTTGCGTCTGAATATATTTATAACAAATATAAAGACACCAAAACTTGCGGCATTATTGAAGAAGATAAGGAAAACGGCTTGATTAAATTTGCCGAGCCGATTGGCGTGATTGCCGGCGTTATTCCGACCACAAACCCGACTTCTACCGTGATTTTTAAATCCTTGATAGCCCTCAAAACTCGTAACGGTATCATCTTTTCGCCGCACCCGCGCGCTAAAAAATGCACGATTGAAACCGCAAAAATGATTTTGGAAGAAGCAGTAAAAGCAGGCGCTCCGAAAGATATTATCGCTTGGATTGATGAGCCGACTTTGCCGCGCACGCAATATTTGATGCAGCAGGCTGATTTGATTTTGGCAACCGGCGGTCCGGGCATGGTTAAATCCGCATACTCCTCCGGTACGCCGGCTTTGGGCGTAGGCCCTGGCAATACTCCGGCGGTGATTGACGAAACTGCCGACATTCAAATGGCGGTAAGCTCGGTTTTGATGTCTAAAACTTTTGATAACGGTATGATTTGCGCTTCCGAACAGTCGGTTGTAGTTTGCGAAGCCGTTTATGATGAAGTTAAAGCAGAATTTGTAAAACGCGGCGCTTATATCTTAAATGCTAAAGAGCGCGAAAAAGTGGCTGCCACCATTTTGAAAGACGGACGTATCAACGCCGATATCGTTGGTCAGCCGGCGGCGAAAATTGCCGCGATGGCCGGTGTGAAAGTACCGGAAAATACTAAAGTTATTATCGGTGAAGTATCTAAAATCGGGGCGGAAGAGCCGTTCTCTTACGAAAAACTTTCTCCGGTTTTGGCCATGTATAAAGCCAAATATTTTGAAGACGCCATGGCAAAAGCTAAAGCTTTGGTGGAATTTGCCGGCTGCGGCCACACTTCGGTTTTGTATACCAACGTGCGCAATGACGACCGTATCAAACGTTACGGCGATGTTATGCCGACCGGCCGCGTGATGATTAACTGTCCATCGGCGCAAGGCGCTATCGGCGATATTTATAACTTTAGATTGGATCCGTCTTTGACTTTGGGCTGCGGCTCATGGGGCGGCAATTCGGTTAGTGAAAACGTGGGAGTAAAACATTTGATGAATATTAAGAGTGTGGCTAAACGTGAAGAAAATATGCTGTGGTTCAGAGTTCCGCCGAAAGTTTATTTCAAGCCGGGATGTCTGTCTTTTGCGCTGAAAGAGCTGAAAGGGCGCAAAAAAGCCTTTATCGTAACCGACAAGCCGCTGTTTGACTTGGGTTACACCAAAAAATTGACCGATATTTTAGAGCCGCTGGGCATTCAATATAAAATATTCAGTGATGTTAAACCGGATCCGGATTTGTCGACCATTAACAAAGCCCGCGACATGGTAAACAGCTTTGAACCGGATGTGTTTATTGCGCTGGGCGGCGGTTCGCCAATTGACGCGACCAAGATTTTGTGGATTATGTATGAGCATCCGGAACTTAAATTTGAAGATTTGGCACGCCGCTTTATGGATATCCGCAAACGTATTTTCGAATTTCCGCCGATGGGGCAGAAAGCTGAAATGGTGGCTGTGCCGACAACTTCGGGTACAGGTTCGGAGGTTACACCGTTCTCCATTATTACCGATGACGCTACCGGTGTGAAATATGCTATTGCCGACTATGCTTTAACCCCGACTATGGCGATTGTGGATACTGATTTGGTATTGACTATGCCGAAAGGCCTGTGCGCCGCTTCCGGTATTGACGTGATGACCCACGCTTTGGAATCGTATGTTTCAAGCATGGCAACGGATTACACCAGAGGATTGTCAATCGAATCCGGACGTTTGATTTATGAAAATCTGATTAAGTCGTATGAAACCGGAGATGCGGAAGCTCGTGAAAAAGTACATCACGCGGCCACGATTGCCGGTATGGCGTTTGCAAATGCTTTCTTGGGTGTCTGCCACTCAATGGCGCATAAATTGGGCGCGGCTTTTCATATTCCGCACGGTTTCGCCAATGCTTTGCTGATTTGTCAGGTTATTCGTTTCAATGCTAACGATTGCCCGACCAAACAAGCGACATTCCCGCAATATCGTTTTCCAAACACTAAAGCCGCTTACGCCGCATTTGCCCGCGGTATCGGCTTAAAAGGCAAAACCGATGACGAGGCTGTTGATAATCTGATTAAAGCCTTGGAAGAAATGAAGCGCAAACTCAATATTCCGACTTCTATCCGCGAATGGGGTATCAAAGAGGAAGATTGGGAAGAGGCTATGAAAACTCTGCCGGAGTTGGCGTTTGACGACCAATGCACGGTTTCTAACCCGCGTTATCCGCTGTTTAAGGAAATTGAGCAGATGTATCGTTATGCCTATGACGGCGTGATTGATTTCAAACTTTAATTTGTTGATTATAACGCAAAACACGGGGCAGGGCAGCTTGCTCCGTGTTTTTAGTCTTATAATAAGAAAATAAATTATTTACAAACTCAGATTTTACAGCTAACATAAAAATGAAAATGCAATAGCGTTTTCAGGGCGTGAGAACCCTTTTATACTGATAGTCGTTAAAGCATAAACGACTTAAATTTTTTTATGCCGATTTCCGTTGGACGGATGTCGGTTAAATAAGGCTATGAGCTGAATAAGCCGAGCCGTTTATCAGTATACGGTTTCTCAACATCCGCCCGCTTTTGAATAGCGGGTTTTGTTTTTATGTAACAAATTAAATGGAGTGTGAAATATGTATAATAATTTGAAAAGCAATAACGATAAATCTGCAGGAGGAAAAAGTATGACCTTTCGACTATTCTCCTCCACTTTCAACGTCATTCTTCGGCGTGAACGAAGTGAACTGTCCGGAGAATCCAGGAATATAATGGCAATATTATTCAATAAGACAAAGTGTATTTTCTCTCGTCTATTTTCCGTCATCACCGGACGTGTTCCGGTGATCTTGGTGCAACAAGTCTCTTACTTAGTCAACAAATTTGCCATATTCTTGCATAAATACCTGTTCAGACAAGATTGCTGGAACAGACTGTGCGTCATGTCCGACAATGACGAGTGTTGGAGACGATGGTTTAATGTTTGTTGCAAGTTCTTTAACGCCACCACTCTCAACGTCATTCTTCGGCGTGAACGAAGTGAACTGTCCGGAGAATCCAGGAA
>CAVGVF010000064.1:0-8473 GCA_963632615.1 uncultured Eubacteriales bacterium | reverse complement strand
ATAATGGTACAGATAAAGGCAACTCTAGTTCTGAAGAAAATCCTAGTGTACATAGAAGTACATGAATTTTCTGAATGAACGTAAGTTGCCTTTAGATGTGCCGTTAGGCGCGTTGCGCTAAGTTCTCAGGAACTCGGATAATGAGGCTAATACGCATTAACTTTTTTGCGCCGTGTACAATGAGGTACACAAGCACAAAAAGTTAAAAGTAGTAGACCATTAGACGAGTTCCCCGTCTATCTTCTTGTCGAGAGCTTCCAACATATCAATATACGATGAAATTAAGGATAAACCATATTCCCAAAAATCCGGACTATTCGGATTTAAGCCGAACGGAGCCAGAATCTTGTCATAGTCTTCCAATGCGGTTTTAGAAAGCATATCCAAATATTTGTCGGCAAAATTTTCCACCTTGCCGGATTGGCTGACTTGATACAACGAGTTTACAAAACAATCGGCAAATGAATAAGCGTAAACATAGAACGGCAGGAAGAAGAAGTGTCCGACCATAGACCAAATATGCTTGCTGTCATCGGTTACTTCCACATAGTCGCCCAAACTGTCGCGCATTTCTTCCAGCCAAATTTGGCACAGGCGCTCCTCCGAAACTTCGCCGTTTTTGCGCTCATCATGGGCACGAGTTTCAAAAAAGTGAAAAGCAATCTGCCGAATAGCAGTGTTAATCATATCGCCGACTTTAGAAGCAATCAGACAAAGCTTGGCTTTGTCGTCTTTCAAATTGCGCAGCATGGATTGGAATACCATCATTTCGCCAAACACAGAAGCCACTTCTTCCGAGGTCATACGCGAATGCTCGTTCAGCTCGCCGTTTTTCAAACGCAGCTGATGATGGCAGCCGTGTCCCAGCTCATGCGCCAAAGTCAAAACATCATTCTGCTTGCCCACAAAATTCAGCATTAAATAAGGGTGCTCATCGCTAATCGGGCCGCTGCAGAAAGCGCCGCTGCGCTTGCCGTCACGAGGCGGAACGTCTATCCAGTTGTGGTCAAAAAAGTCTTTAGCGATATTATACAGCTTCGGCGAAAATTCTTTATAGGCATTCAATACAATCTGCACCGCCTCATCCCAGCTGTAGGTGGTGTCATCGGCAAACGGCAAAGGAGCATTTCTATCCCAATAAGCAATTTTTTCAACTCCGAGCCATTTTGCTTTCAGTTTATAAAAACGCTCAGAAATATCTTTATAGTGCTTTTTCACGGTCTGTGCCAAAACTTCAACCGTTTCATCGCTGACATCTTCGCTCAAATTACGGGAAGAAACCGGAGTTTTAAAGCCGCGCTTTTCATCTTCTATGGCTTTGTCTTTCATTACCATATTATAAATAAAAGTCATAAGATGTCCGTTTTCTTTCAAAACACGGTTCAGCTCTTTACCGGCTTTTTCGCGGGTTTTTGGATCTTTATCCAGCATCAGTTTAGAAAGCTCGGCGTCATTATATTCTTTGCCGTCTACTGTATACACCAAGCGGGAAGACGTTTCTTCATACAAACGCACCCAAGCTTCGGAAGAAGTCAAAGATTTTTCAACCAAAATTTCTTCCACCGGCTCTGAAAGCTCATAATCCTTGAACTTGCGCATACGCTTTATCCAATATTTATAGAACGCCACATCTTTATTTTGCAGCCACTCGTTTATTTTAGCGTCCGGCAATGCGTTAAATTCCAGCGAAAAGAAAATTGCCGGCTTGCAGTAATCAGTCAGTTTTTCCTGAATATCCTGATAAAACGCCACGGCCTCCACATTTTTCATCTGCGTAACCATATTAAGGTAGGCAAAACCGCCCAAGCGGCCGGCGATTTTAGAACGGCGTTCAATGTCTTTTACCGCTTCCAAAAATTCTGCCGCCGACAAAGAAGCTAATTTTCCCTTATAGCGTTTGGCAAATTCTTCCGTTCCTTGGCGGTATTCTTCCAAATCTGCAGCAATTTTCGGGTCTTCAATATTTTTATAGTAATCGCTCAAATCCCATGCAGGCATCTTATTTGTCATTGATTTCTCCTTTTTTCTCAACACTTTTCTTTGCATTTATTTTTAACACGGCTTTTGCGTTTTCACTCTCTGATTTAGGTGTTTGCGCCTTAGCTTCATCTGCTTTGCCGTCAGCAAAATCTTCCATAAAAGCTTCATCGTCTATATTGGAATCTCCGGTTTGCTCCGCCGGTTCTTCTGCTGTTTCTTCCTTATAGTTTTCAATATCTTCGGCTTGCAGAACTTTGTCATTCAAGTTCAAATTGCGCTGTTTGGCTTCTTCAAGTTCTTTTTGACGGTCTTCCAAAAAGCGGCGCTGTTCCTCCAAAGCTTTGATATCCTCGCTGACTACGCCGATGTATGGATTTTCGGTGTCTTGCTCTGCGCTTGTGGTCGGCACAAACAAATAGTTTGCCCACGGCGTCGGCTGCCTGCCGCGTATCCAAGCCCCCATACCGTCAAAAATAACATACAGGTTGCATTTGGTGTCATTCCAAATTCCGGCGGCCATACAGCCGATACTTCCGCGCTCGCACTCCGAAACTCTGAGCACAAACGCCTCCGTGCACGGAATAAAACCGCGTTTCAAAGCATCATTTCTGGGAGCTACAGCCAGCATAACCGTCAAATAAACAGTCAAAAAGACCAGCATCCCCAAAAAATAATAATATAACAGTTTTAAAAAACGCTCCATCAGCTGTTCTTTCGGCAATATTCTTCCAACAATGCCAGCTCTTCCAACGTGTTTGCGCTGGCAACTTCTTCTGCATCGCCGGCAAAAGCCGTGCATTTCAAGCCCATCTGTTTTGCCACAGCCACTGCATCGGTCAGATAAAATTCGCCGGAAGCGTTTTTATTGCCGATTTTTGACAGAATAGAAAACAGATGCTTGCCGCTGAATGACATAAACCCTGAATTGCAAAAATCAATCGCCCGTTCTTCATCCGTTGCGTCTTTAAATTCCACAATTCGGTCAAGTTCGGCGCCGTTCATAACCAAACGTCCGTAACGAGCCGGATCTTTCGGATGGAAGCCCAAAACCACAACCGCATAGCCGTCTTCGACTTTTTCAATCGCTTTTTCATAAGTGCGGCGCGTAATCAGCGGCGTATCGCCGAAAATAACCAGCACGGTGCCGTCAAAATCTTTCAAAAAATCTTTGGCGCAGCTGACGGCGTGCCCCGTTCCAAGCTGCAGCTCCTGCACGCAAGTCGGATACGGCGCAACTTCTTTGGCCACATCCTGCCCTTCCGGAGAAATAACCGTCACAATTTCATCCACCGGAATGCTTTCCAGCGTGTCTATAATGCGTTTAATCATGGTTTTGCCGCAAACCGGCATCAAAACTTTCGGTTTATCCGAATGCATGCGCGTACCTTTTCCGGCGCCCAAAATAACAGCAGCAACTTTTTGTTTCATTTGCATCTCCTTATAACTTTTTTAATCTTTACCGGTTATATTAAACAAAAGTATTTGATTTGTAAACACAGGGAAACGCTTTATGAATAAGTTTTTTTCAGTTGCTGTCGGTTTGACTTTGAGCGGTTTTATCTGCAAAGCCGCCGCAGATGTTATTCCTTTAGCCGGTATGCCGGAATATGAAGCCCGGCAGGCTCAGCAAAAAGATAAGCCGAGAAATCCGCTGGAATTGGCTCCGGGAATGCCGGATCCCAATGATCAGGAAGCCGTGCGCGAATTTTTCAAAAAAAGATTTGAAGACGCCGTAAAAATCAATATGGATGAAAACACCCAGTGGGATAAAGCTTCTTCCACCAGCGTGGTGCCGCCGCCGGAATTTTATGAACAGCAAAAAGAAGCCGGCAAGAGTACGTTTCAAAAAATTTATGAACAGACCTTAAACGCCATCAACAGCAAAAACAAACCGGCCGACAATGCGGAAAATCCCGAAAACGCTGCCAGCGAGCAAAATGCCGCTAAGTCAGCGACCCGATTTTTTATTAAAGCTCCGCAAGACGCTGCCGCCGCACCGCAGGAAGAACGCATCCCGACAGTCAGCGTAACTTTGCCGAGCGGACGCAAAATTTTGGCTCCGGCTTTGGAGCACATTCCTTATTTTTTAAGCTATATTGATATTCAGTCCAACGGTTATATCAAAGTTGAAGACACCATAACCATTGTAGCTAACGGGCGCAAGTTTGCCCGCGGTTTGGAGCGAGTTTTTCCTAAATATACGCAATATCACGGAAAACGCGGGCACCGCATTGACCTGCTGCTGGATGAAGTGACGGTAAACGGCGTAAAAGTGCCGTACACTGCCGAAGAAAACGGCCAAAATATTTTGCTGAAACCAAAATATAATCAGCCGCTGGAACCGGGGGTTTATACCTATAAATTCAATTATATGATAAACAACAAACTGCAAACTGCCGAAAATTTGATTTTTATGGACTGGAACCTGACCGGACGTCCGCTCAATGCTTTTATTACATCGGCCAACGCTATTGTTTCTCTGCCGGAAGGCCATTCATTTAAAGACGCTCAAGTGATTGTCGGGCAAGGCAAATACATCACAAACCAACGCACCAACACTTTCAGCCTGGCTAAAAATGTTTTAGCGTTTTCCAACACCACACCTTTGCTGAACGGCGAAAATATGGACATCATAACCGTGATGAACCGCAATGTTTTTCTAAAAAACTATGACAAGAATTTAACCTCTTTTCTGCTGGATTGGGGCAATATTCTTTATGCCGGCATTGGTTTTATGGCTATTTTCGGCTCATTTTTACTTTCGCTTATCAGTCTGAAGAACGAACGCCGCAGCAGCTATAAGCCGTCCTACAGCGGAGCCTTGGCGCGCAGCATTTCCATCGGCAAATTTGACCGTGTGGCTTATGTAGCCAAACTGCTTGAACTGTTCCGCAAAAACGCCGTCGATTTGATTTGTGAAAACAACCGCTGTTTTTTGGTAGCCAAAAACATTAAAAGCAGCAAACTCAGCAAGCTGGAGAAAAAAGCTCTGAAACTTTTGTTTGCTAAAAGATCGACTAAGTTGGAAATCAATGTCAGCAACAATATAAAGTTGAAAAAATCTAAGCGGATTTTTGAAAAAGGCATCAATAAGCAAATCAAAAAATTCCGCCTGCTGCAAAATATCAGCTATGTTATTTTCAGCGTTACCATGCTGATTTTAACCGAATTTTTTGTGGCTTACAACAGTGTCAATCTGGCGCAGAGCCTGATAATTATGCTGACCTCCAGCCTGCTGTTTGCCTTTTATATCTGGATTTTGTTCCACAAATTCAAATATATCCTGGTCGGCTTGCCGTTTAAGCTGTTTTCATTGGCTGCAATCGTTTTAATTTGGCTGTTTTGCAGCACTTATACCGGCTGGATAGCTTCGGCGCTGATTATTGCCATGATTGTTACGATATTCAAATTTTCGCACACGTTTAATGAGCATAACAACTTTATTAACGAAGCCAAAAATTCTATCGGCAATTTCAAAGAATATCTGATTTCCGGCGCTGATGCCATCAATTTGAGCCGCGACTTTATCAATCAGCAATCCAATATTTTGGCTTTGGGAATTTCTGAGTATTACCCGCAGAATGTCTCAAACAAAAACTATTACCGGCTGGATGTTGCCGAAAGCATAAAGCAAAGCCTGATTGGCATTATTTAGACAAATATCAGCTTGACAAAAAAATACGGTTATGATATACAATAATCGTATTTTTTTATTATTGTTTCACTAAAATTATATCATTATGTTTTGGAATTATTTTCATAACCGCTTTGCCAAACTTGTGCAAAAAGGTACTGTTGATGAGGTTTTTCAACTGATGGATTCAGAGTATGAATTTCCGGAAAAAGCGCAAGAGGCTCTTATTTTACGCAAAAATGAAGCGGAGATAAGAGGCTATTTTATCAGAAAACGCACTCTGAGCGATGCGAACCAAGTTCTTTTGATAGAACAGATGCCTTCGGAGATTTTCGATTTGGTAGACCATCAGTCTGTCTGCGACAAAGCTGTTGAACTGATTGTGCAAAACGGCAACAGCGACTATATCAAACTATTGCTGCATAATCAACAAGTTCCAGAGAACGTTCAGAATGCTGTTATGAAACGAGACATTGAAGCAGAAATCAGGCATTTGCTTGTCTTTCAGCGAGATATCTCAATCGGCGTCATTAGAACGGTTGCCGAGCGCGGCCGTCTGGATGAAGTGGAAATATTGCTGGATAAACATCGCGTTTTTGAAAAACTCGATCTTCAAAGCAAAACAGCTACTACCTTGCTGCAGCTGAGAAATCAAATAGAGATAAAACGCAATGCAGAAATTGTCAGCAAAGGGGATTCTCAAGAGATTATCTCTATGCTGAAAACATTGAAAGGAACCCATAAGCCTGCTTTAGACGAAGAAAGCCGTGATAAAATCATTTTACGCGGCAATCCGGAAGAAATCACAGCTTATCTGGACAGCGGCTTTTTGCCTGGCGAAAAAGCTATTGTATATTTGATTGACAATGGTTTTTATGAGTTTGCCGCACGGTGTCTGAACACTGATTGCTATGGCTACTCTCCGATTACGGAAAAAGTCCTTATGTCTATCTTAGAAAAAGGCGATGAGTTCTTGGTTTTTGCTTTGCTGCGCCGTAACCTCTTGGTGGCTTATGTGCTGAAGCAGATGAATAAACAGCAGGAATGGTTTGAGAATCAAATCCTTGCCCGCGGCTCTAAAGATGAGATTGCCTGTATGGCTCGGATTTATAAAGTTTCGGACTACACGGTTGACGAAATCCTGCGCCGCAACATCGGGCAGGAAATCAAGGCTTTGATTGACGGTAAAAACATCAGCGATGCCCATATCTATAAGCTGATAGATTTGCAGTGCTATGATTTGCTGGAAAACTACGCCCGCTGCGTGCCGAACAATCCGACTTTCTATTTGCTGACAAAGTATATGAAAGCCCATCACTAAACTAAACAAAAAAACTTCCCCATTATCCAATGGCGGAAGTTTTTTTATAACCCCCGCCCCTATTTTACCACCGTCCCAATCGCTCTATTGCCATTCTTTAAAACCTCGCCTACTACTCATCTCCCCAGACTTGTCATCCTTGAGCGTGAGCGTAGCGAACTGCCTCGAGGATCCAGGATGATACATCCGCTTAAAAAAACTGGTAACAAACACTTAGTCATCGTCTCCCGCATACGTCATTCACTGGCTTGTCCCGTGAATCTTGGCTCAGCATACTCCTTTTGAATAATAAGGCTAATTTATTGACTGAGTAAGAAACTTGTTGCACCCAGATCACCGTGACAAGCCCGGTGATGACTGGTGTAAAAAACGAGAGCAAGAATTAAACCTTGCCCCTGCCCCTCCTCTCTACCGTCATCAAATATAGCTTTTAGACAGCTGCAAAAAATTTTTCATAATTGCCTAAAAAAATTATTGACAAGCAAAAAACGGTAGTGTATAAATCTTTTCAGTTGTGTTGCCGACATAGCTCAGTTGGTAGAGCTACTGATTTGTAATCAGTGGGTCGGGAGTTCAAGTCTCTCTGTCGGCACCATTAAAAATCAAAAGGTTATGAGAAATCATAGCCTTTTTTTATTTTTTTGACCTCCGATATATAAATATATTGCAAATTGCATTTTCTTTTGCTACTATACCGGCAGCTAACATAAGTTAGTCAGTGCCTGAAAAGGTGCGGAGCTGTCGAAAGCTCTAGTGTATTACGGTGTTGGATACATCGTCAGTTGCCTGTAAAAAGGCAATAAATATCCCCGATTCATTTTGGCTCGGGGAGCTTTTAGCGTATGTCCAAAGACAGCCGTTTATCCTTGAAACAAGGCTGTCTGAAAGGCTAAAAGAGTCATTTTAATACACGTGATTTTCGAACTCTCCGACCACCTTTTCACAAGGTGGATTTTTTATATATTCAAATTAGAACCGAGGAGAGTTTTTATGAATAAAATTATGCTGATGATTACTACCGCGCTTTGCGTTGGTGTTTTTCAAAATGCAAAAGCCAACAATTTATCGGCGCAGCAAATTTATTGGTATGCCAAACAAAATAATGCAAATGCTTTATATTATGCCAACAATATAGACATTACGGATAAAAACGGCAACACAGCTTATTGCTTGGCTTTGAGAAATAAAGACCAATACGCAGCCGATTTATTAGCCTATTACGGCGCCAACAAAAACAGTAGCTGTGTTTCTAAAATTAGCGGAAAAGGTACATTTTTGGGTATGGGACCTGTTGGATGGACAGTTACAGGTTTAGCCGCAGTCGGCGGCGGTGTAGCTATTGCAGCTGCTGGTGGCGGCGGAGGTTCATCATCATCATCTGACAAAAATACCGGAGACAATACCGGAGGCAATACAGGAGACAACACTGGCGGTAACACCGGAGACAACACCGGCGGCAATACCGGCGGCAATACCGGAGGCAATACCGGAGACAATACCGGCGGCAACACCGGAGACAATACCGGAGACAATACCGG
>CAVGVF010000063.1:0-8495 GCA_963632615.1 uncultured Eubacteriales bacterium | reverse complement strand
GATGTACCATCCTGGATCCTCGGCGAATGAGCTTACGCTCAAAGCCAAGGATGACTATAAGAGTGTGCTGCAACTTGGCCGGTCAATGATTGAAATGCTGGGCGTGCTGGCGATTATCGCGGTTCTAAGCGTAGGCGGTATTGCCGGTTATAGCAAAGCCATGCTGATGTGGCATTCCAACAAACAAAAAGATTTGCTCACTGAGTTAATAAATAACGCTATTACCTTAAAACCTAATTTATCATCTATACGAAACACAGATTCTGTAATTATAACTGATATTTTTGCTGCTATGGGAGCCATACCGGAAGGATTTACCTACAAAAATAATATTATATAGGATTTAGACAATAATAAAATTACTATAACCTACGGTATTGCTCACGACAGGCTGCAAGACAATTCTATCAAACCAGTATTCAAATATGCAATTCGTATTCATTCCATAGAGGGAACCGGTAAACTTTCTATCCCTATGAAAGAATATTGTAAAAATATTATTCAAATCGTACAAACCATACCCAATGAAGTTCAACAGGTTGACTTTAGCCGCATAGATTCCGATAGCTGGAGCGGAACCAGCGGCGTACTGATTTTCAATAAAAGTACAATCGGGCAAACCTCTCCGGCACAAATAAATGAACGCTGCAATATTGCAATAAAAGAAAACGGACAAGGCTATTTTAGAATTTTACTCAATCCCGATTGAACAAAAAGTAAAATTGCCTGATTTACCGCACAAAAAAAAACGAGGGTTTTGAGTAATTGTCAAAAAGCCTCGTTTTTCTTTTAAGCATAGATGTTCTTTTTTACAAACTTTGCCGGACATCTTTTCTATGTTTATTCATTTGATACCACATAGAACAAACTCCGATTAACACTAAAATACCAAGTCCGCCAACGGCCTCGATAACAGAAATTACACTAGCCATAACATAAATATATTTAAATTATTCATAAAACGTTTTTATGCTAACTCTATCACAGTTTAATGTCAATCGGTTGCGCACAAGTTTTATAAATATTTTTCATACCTTTAACAAAAAACTTTACATTCTAAAATACGTTGATTAAAATAATATTTGGATAGGCAATAGTCTGTCTAGGGCGTGAGAACCCTTTGTTATATCAGTCGTTACGCATAAACGACTTAAATTTGTTATGCCGATTTTCGCTTGAGCGGATGTCGGCTAAATAAGGCTATTTGGCTGAATAAGCCGAGCCGTTTGATATAACACGGTTTCTCAACATCCGCCCGCCATTTTGGTGGGTTTTGTTTTTATGTATAACAAATTAAACGGAGTTGAAAATATGTATAATAATTTGAAAAATTGTTTGGGCGTTCGTTTGTTCTCATCTACTCTCAACGTCATTCTTCGGCGTGAACGGAGTGAACTGTCCGGAGAATCCAGGAATTTTATGGCAATATTTTTAAATGCAGCAAACAGTATTGTTTCTCACTTTTTAAACGTCATTAACGGGCTTGTCCCGTTAATCTTGGTGCAACGAGACTCTTACTTAATCAATAAAGTTGCCATATTATTGCATAAGTACCGATTCAGACAAGATTGCCGGGACAAGCCCGGCAATGACGGGTGCTGGGGACGTTGGCTTAATACTTATTGCAAGTTTTTTAAGTAGCCATCATCCGAAGCTAATGCCTCAACCTCTCTCTTAGGGCGAGGTTAAAAAAAGGCGATGTTTTATATTGCAATACATTAAAAACTATTGCTTTTTGCGGAGGTTATTGTATAAGATAAGGTAATTTGAACTATTTTATTGAAAGGGCTTATTCTTATGCTTAATCCAAAAAACAACGCCGCCATTTTACGGCTTGCTGTTTTGACAAATGTCGCTAAAAGTTTTTTAGATAATAACTTATCCGATATTGAAAATATTCCCGTAACTTTAGTGCCTGATGACGCTAAACCGGCACGCGGCTCGCTGGAAAAAGACCGCAACGCCGTTAAACAGCTTTGTTTAGCCGCTCTAGGCTTTACGCCATGCAATGTCGCCGCGGATAAAAGCTTATCGGATTCCGCTAAAGATTTTTTAGCCCGCACCGAATTGGAAAAAGCCACGGTTTCGGTTTTGCCGAATGTCTGCGACGCCTGCAAATCCACCCACTATGAAGTTACCAGCGCCTGCCACGGCTGTTACGCCCGTCCCTGCGCTGTAAACTGCCCTAAAAAAACTATCATTGTGGCAAAAAAAGCCGTTATTTTGCAAGACAACTGCATTAAATGCGGTTTATGCGCCGGCAACTGCCCGTATAACGCCATTAACAAAGCCCTTGTGCCGTGCGAAGACGCTTGTCCGGTGGGCGCAATCAGCAAAGATGAAAACGGCGTGGAGCATATAGACAACGACAAATGTATTTCTTGCGGTAAATGTATTGTTTCCTGCCCGTTCGGCGCGATTGCCCACAATTCGCAGCTGCTTGACGTTTTGAAAGCCCTGAAAAATCCGCAGCAAAAAACTATTGCCATGCTGGCTCCGGCGGTTATCGGGCAATTCGGCAATGACTTGGGCAAAGTTATCGCCGCTTTCAAAAAACTGGGCTTTGATGAAGTAGTTGAAGTGGCGCAAGGCGCGGATATAACCACCAAACACGAAGCTGCGGAATTTGTGGAACGCATGCACGAGGGCGCAAAATTTATGACAACTTCCTGCTGTCCGGCTTGGATGCAGGCCATGGAAAAACATATGCCGGAACTAAAAGAATATGTTTCAACTTCCGGCAGCCCGATGTATTACATTGCCGAAGTAATGAAAAAAGAATTTCCGGAATACAAAACCGTGTTTGTCGGTCCGTGCATGGCAAAACGTTTGGAAGCCGAGCGCAACCCGAATGTTGACTATGTTCTGATTTTTGAAGAGCTGCAAGCCGCTTTTGACGCCGCGCAAATCAATCCGGCAGCTTTGGAAGCCGATAAATTCGCTGTAGAATCTTCAGCGCAGGGACGCCGTTTTCCGATTTCCGGAGGCGTTGCCGGCGCCGTGCAATTTGTGGTCGGCGATAAAGCTGAGTATAAGCCGCTGAAAATTGACGGTTTGACCAAAGACAGCTGCAAAATGTTAAAGCGTTTCGCCGCCAAAGCCCCGGAAGATGCGAATATGATTGAAGTTATGTGCTGCGAGGGCGGCTGCATTGCCGGTCCGGGAGCGGTTATTCCGGCTAAACGCGGAACTGTTTTAGTGGAAAATTATGTTAAAACCAGTAAAGATATTGAGTGCTGATTATGAAAGAGATTACCTCGCAAAAACTGGCGGAAATTTTGGGCTGCGGCGCTGCACAGGCTGATGTCGTTATCAATAAAATATCCACCGACAGCCGTCAGGTTGATGAACATTCGCTTTTTATCGCCCTGCGCGGCGAACGTTTTGACGCTCACGACTTTGTGGCTGATGTTGTGGCTAAAGGCTGCCCGCTGGCGGTGGTCGACCATTTGTTGCAAAATGTTCCGGCAGAAAAACAATTAGTGGTAAAAGACACTTTGGAAGCTTACGGCAAAATCGGTGCTTATAACCGCAGTCAATTCAAAGGAACGGTCATCGGCTTAACCGGCAGCGCAGGCAAAACCACCACGAAAGAAGAAATTGCTTTTTTACTGTCGCATTTTGCCAAAACCTACGCCACAGCCGGTAATCATAATAATCAAATCGGCGTGCCGCAAAGCTTGTGCGAACTGGATATGGACGCTCGTTACGCCGTGATTGAAATGGGTATGAGCTCTAAAGGCGAAATATCACATTCCGTAAGCTTGGTTAAACCGGATATTGCCGTGGTTACAAACGTTTATCCGATGCATATTGAGTTCTTTCCGAATTTTGAGGGGATTGCCCATGCTAAGGCGGAAATTTTTGAGGGCTTGCCGGTTCAGGGCGGAATTGCCGTTATCAATGAAGATACCAACTTCGCCGATATTCTGAAAGCGGAAGCGGCAAAACATAATGCCAAAATCATTGCCTTTGGCAAAAACACCCACCCTGCCGCAGAATTTACCACTCAGGAGCAAGGCGAGCAATATTTATATAACGCTTGGTGCGCGCTTACCGTGGTGCAGGCTCTGGGCTTAGATGTGAAAAAAGCCGCTGCTTATATAAAAGATTTCGGCGCGCTGGACGGACGCGGCAAGCATCATACTTTAGCCATTCACGGCGGCAGCTATACTCTGATTGACGACAGCTACTCCGGTCAGCCGGAAGCCATGAAGCTGGGTATAGAATCTTTGGATAAAAGCCAAACCGCTGGGCGCAAAATCGTGGTGCTAGGCAAAATGGCTGAACTCGGCGCCACTTCCCAAGCCCGTCATATAGAAATCGGCAAGCTGCTGGCAAACAGCTCTATTGACGTGGTGGTCGGCGTTTGTCCGGAAATGAAAGATATGCTGGCGCAGCTGCCGGCAGACAAGCAGCAGTATTACTTTGAAAATAAAGACCAAGTGGCTGATTTTTTGTTAAATAAACTCTTGCAAAATAACGATACTGTTCTTATAAAGGGAGCTAGATATTCGTCTAAACTATATCAAGTGACGGAAGAACTTTTGAAAAAAGGGAGTGCTGCCTAAATGAAATGTCCTTTTTGCGGCTGTGAAGAAACGCAAGTTAAAGATTCCCGCAACACCGATGACAATACTTCGGTGCGCCGCCGGCGTGAATGTCCGGAATGCGGCTCGCGTTTCACCACGTTTGAGCGCGTGCAGCTGCGGGAATTGATTGTGGTAAAACGCAACGGCGACCGTACGGAATTTGACCGTGACAAGCTGGAGCGTTCTATCGCTCTCGCCGTCCGCAAACGTCCGATTTCCGCCGAACGGGTGGAAAAAATCGTGACATCGCTGCAGCGCAAGTTTGAGAGCTCCGGCGAAGCGGAAATCACTACCGAGCAAATCGGACAAAGCGTTATGGAAGTGCTGGCAAATTTGGATAACATTGCTTATATCCGTTTTGCCTCGGTATATAAAGACTTCCGCACTTTGCAGGATTTGGAAGATTTTGTGGCGACAATCGAAAAATTAACCAATCACGAAGACAATAAATTTATTGAGGAAAACTAAAATGTCTAAATTTGTTTCAGAAAAAATCAAAATGAAATCAGGCGCGCGCTTGGCCGCTGTGCAGGCAAACTATATGATTGCTTTCAGCCAGCTGCCGGTTGACGAGGTTATTCAAGATTTTGTACAAGGCAAAGTCGGCCGCTTTGTGATTGATGACAGCGAAAGCGAAGATAAAGAAAATATGGTTGAGGTCGGCCCGATTGATAAAGAATATTTTGAAAAATTGGTACGCGGCATTCAATCCCGCAAAGAAGATTTGGAAAAATCTCTCAACGCCTATCTGCGCGGCGAATGGTCGTATGACCGCATGAACGGTATTATGCAGGCTTTGCTGCTGACCGCTGTTTATGAGCTTACGGCCAACACCTCGGTAGATACTAAAGTTCTTATTCAAGAATACGTTGATTTGGCGTATGCTTTCTTTACTAAAAATGAGCCGAAAATGGTAAATGCCCTGCTCGACCAAATTGCTCACGCGGTTAGAAACTAAAAAAAGAAGGAAAAAATGGCTGTTTTAAAATTATACACTTATCCTGATGAAGTTTTGCGGCAAAAATGCCGCAAGGTAGAAAAAGTTGACGATGAAATGCGCCGCTTTTTAGACGATATGCTGGAAACAATGTATGCCGATAAGGGAGTTGGCTTGGCCGCTCCGCAAGTCGGTTCGGATAAGCGTGTGATTGTGATAGACCCTAACCCGAGCGATGAAGATTTATCCGCCCGCCGCCCGATGTATTTGGTAAATCCGGAAATTATCTGGAAATCGGAAGAAACTGTTATGTTTTGCGAGGGCTGTTTGTCTTTGCCGAATCAAAGCGCAGATGTAGAGCGTCATGAAAAAGTGCGGGTGCGTTATGTAGACTATAACGGCAAAGAACAAGAGATTTTAGCTAACGATTTTCTGGCCATTATTCTGCAGCATGAAATAGACCATTTGGACGGTATTTTATACATTGACCACTTGAGCCGCCTCAAACGCAGCCGTCTTTTGAAGAAACTCGATAAATACTATGAAGACAAAGCCCGAAAAGCGGAACAAGAAAATAACAAAAAACAGTGAAATCCTATCGATTTCACTGTTTTTTTGAATCTAGCTGAAAATTCCAACAAAAATAGCTCCTAAATTATGCAGCCATTCTGCCATATTATGGAAAACTGTCAGCCAATCAACTTTTAAACTCAACAAGGCAGCAGAGAAAAAGAAAATTCCAAATTTAACAATGTCGCCCTTAACTTTTTTACTCATAATTTCAAATTCGGCATTTTTTTCTTTGTCAAACTTTTCTTTAGCATCACCCCACATTTTTTCACTTTGCCTCCAAGCTTTAAATACTTCTTTAGCAAATTTCTTATTATCCGCCAAAAATACTGAAAACCAATAGATAGACAACAGTCCTAAAATCAGCATTGCAAATAAAACAAGACTTGAAGTCTTATCCGCTGAAGACAGGGAATGAATAAATGCAAAGCCAAAAAACATTACATAAACCACACCTACAAAAAATGCAAATTCAGAATATTTTTCTTCTTTTGCAATTTTTTCCTCATAGTTGTTAATCTCATTCAAAATCATAAGCTAATAATTTAAGTAAAACATAAAAATAAAATTATGTGTTTAGTTTAGTAATATTTTTAATTTTTGTCAATCATTTTACACAAAAAACTGCGGAAGCTTTGACGCTTCCACAGTTTTTTACTAATCTACATATAAAAGAAAATATATACAAGCCCTGCCCCGCCTATAAGTGTTGTGACAGTATAGCTTAACAAAGCGGCGGATGAACAAAGTTCATCTTCTAATTCGGATTTACTGCGGCATTTTACTGTTCGGCCGGCCTCTATTTGCGCCAGGCGTTTGTTATACCACACATTGCCCAGACCAGACGGCAAAAATGCATTGATTAAAATCCACAGCACCACTATCCAAAATGCGGCTACCAGTTTCCAGCTAACTAAATAACATAGAGCAGAAACAGCTGCTAAAACCACAATCACAAAAACAGTACCGCCTAAATTTTCTAACTTCATAAGATAAAAAAATAATTAAACCAACATAAAAATAATTAACTCTGAAAAGCAGTTTAATACAGCGAACTCATTTTTGTCAAGATATTTGTATAAAAATAATCATTATGCTATATTTTACTCTAAAACAACAGTAATATTGCAACGCTGTTTTTTATTGCATGAAGAGCAAATTTTTTTCATTTCGGCCAAAGTCATATATTTAAGACACGATTTTTGTCTACCGCAATACTTATCGCCATACCAATAACCATAAACGGTTGAACCGAAAACAGAACCAGTGCTTACCACATTTGACAACGGTTTAACCAAATTTTTGTATAGCTCGAAACACATTTCTTCTGAAAAATTTTCTGATTTCCAACCTTTATTATCAGTTAAACCACCGACTACAAAATCTATGATAATACCGGTAACAGGCTCAAAATAAGTACCATGCGGTCTATAAAAAACATTAACCAAATTACCATTAGTATCGGCTAAATATTGCCTGTCACGGTATAAAACATTCCAGTTATCCGGTACTAATTCTAAAGGCTTGAGCGTACCGGTAATATCCGTTTGCTTTTTTATATTTCTTTGAAAATCATCACTCTTTTCCAGTAGTCCTTGAATCATATAGTTATATTCAGATATTGATTTGTTAATTTTCCACTGTTTTAAAGCTTTAGAATAACCGGCAATTCCGCCAACAGATAGCACTGCAATAATCGCCAGAACGCCTAGCATTTCAATCATACTGCGACCAAGTTGCAGCACACTCTTATAGTCATCCTTGGCTTTGAGCGCCAGCTCATTCGCCGAGGATCCAGGATGGTACATCTGCTTAAAAAACTGGTAACAAACACTATGCCCACAACCCCAGCACACGTCATTGCCGGACTTGTTCCGGCAATCTTGGTAGAACCGGTACTTATGAAATAATATAGCAAATTTATTAACCTGGTTAGTTACTTGTTGCACCAAGATTAACGGGACAAGCCCGTTAATGACGGAGAACAAACGAAAGACAATACTATTTTCTCCTGCAGATTTATCTTTATTACATTTCAAATTCTTATTCATATTTCCGAACCTCCTTAAAAACATAAAACAAAACCCGCTGCAAAATAGCGGGCGGATGTTCAGAAACCGTATACCTAGAAACGGCTCGGCCTATTCAGCTCATAGCCATATTTAGCCGACATCCGCTCTAAGCAGAAATCGGCATATAAAATTTTAAGTCATTATGCAATGACTCTAGGTAAAAGGGTTTCTGACGCCCTGGATATACTTATATATCCAATTAAATTTTACTTGATTACATAAAAAAGTAAAGTATTTTGTTTTAACTATTTAACAAAAAACCTCCCCTGTTCAGCAGAACAAGGGAGGTTTTTATAACGTACTCGGCGAGATTATTTCAAAATC
>CAVGVF010000062.1:0-8894 GCA_963632615.1 uncultured Eubacteriales bacterium | reverse complement strand
TGTCCGGAGAATCCAGGAATATAATGGCAATATTATTAAATGCAGCAAACAGTATAGTCTCTCGTCTGTTCTCCGTCATCACCGGACGTGTTCCGGTGATCTTAGTGCGACAAGTAACTAACTTAGTCAATAAATTTGACATATTATTACATAAGTACAGGTTCAGCCAAGATTGCCGGAACAGACTGTGCGTCATGTCCGGCAATGACGTGTGCTGGGATTTTGGGCATAGTATTTGTTGCAAGTTTTTGAATCGGATGTACCATCCTGGATCCTCTGCGAATGAGCTGACGCTCAAAGCAAAGGATGACGAGTCTGGTGTTTGTTGATGGGCGAGGTTTTAAATAGCGCTAAGCTCTCAGTGAGGCTAATACGCAAAAATTTATCAGCAAAAAATTGCAGATAGTAGTGTAGATAGCGTTAAAACAAGAAGAGAGAAAATTTTAGCGTACATAGAGGTACGTGAATTTTCTCTCTTTTGCAGTTTTGATACAAGCCCACAGAAACTCGGATAGCGTGCGTAGATGCAACGGAATTTTTAAGCGACGTGTACACAAATAGTACACGAGCGCAAAAATCCCTAGCAGATACCAGCTAGACGAGTTTCCTCCTTATACGGCGACTTGGCCTTTTATAGCCTCATAACTCTTATAATTGAGCAGCTCAAAATCTTCATATTTAAAATCATTTATATCTTTAACTTCCGGATTTATACGCATTTGCGGCAATTCATACGGAGTGCGGGAGAGCTGCTCGCGCACCTGCTCAAAATGGTTGTGATAAATATGCGTGTCACCCAAAGTGTGAATAAACTCGCCCAATTCATAGCCGCAAACCTGCGCCACCATCATTGTCAGCAAAGCGTAGGAAGCAATATTGAACGGCACGCCCAAAAACATATCACAGCTGCGCTGATAGAGCATACAGCTCAGCTTGTTGTTCGCCACATAAAACTGAAACATCATGTGGCACGGCGGCAAGTGCATCTGCGCAATTTTACCCACATTCCAAGCCGAAACAATCATACGGCGGTCATTTGGTGTTTTTTTCAGCTTTTCAATAACTTCGGCAATTTGATCTATCCCCTCGCCGTTCCAGTTGCGCCATTGCGAACCGTAAACCGGCCCTAAATCGCCGTTTTCGTCCGCCCATTCGTTCCAAATCCGCACGCCGTGTTCCTGCAAATATTTTACGTTGGTGTCGCCTTTCAAAAACCACAAAAGTTCATAGATAATGCTTTTCAGATGCATTTTTTTGGTAGTCATCAGCGGAAAACCTTTATTCAAATCAAAACGCATCTGCCGGCCGAACACCGAACGGGTGCCGACACCGGTTCTATCCATTTTATCCACGCCGTTTTCCAAAACATCACGCAGCAAATCCAAATATTGTTGCATTTATTTTCCCTCCGTTTCTAAATATTGCAAAATTTTTTTAACCACAGATTGTTCCACAAAAGCGCCCTTCAACAGCCAAACTGTAGTTGTAACGTTATCCAGCTCAAAATGAAAAGGCAGAGGCTTATATTTTTGCTCCAAAACCGCTACGCTTTTATCCACCGAAACCGGCTTGCCGGTCAATCCGTCTTTCAACGCACCGTGATAAACACAGTCCACCACAATTTCGGGACGCAGCGCCGAATCCGCAAAAAAAGCGTCATAAATCGCCGCACCGCCGGAAATATACAAATCTTCGGGATAATCTTTCAGCTTTTTTATATCCGACATAACAACATGATTCTGCGGGTCGGAAACTTCATAATCGGCCTGTCTGGTTATGACTATAAACTTGCGGTTCGGCAACGTGCGGTTCGGAAAACTCTCGTACGTTTTTTTGCCCACCACCAATGTTTTTTCTTTAGTCAAATTGCGGAAACGCTTGCTGTCCGATGGCACACACCACGGAATATCCGCCCCGATGCCAATGATATTGTCGCCCTCATGGCGGCACCAGATTGCCACTTTAGTCATTTTTTTCTTCCAAATGCAAAGAGGTTAAAACATCTTCAGGTCCGTTTACCTGCACAATTTTGGTATTCGGTAATCGGCGCAGCGCTTCCGCCAGTTCAAAATCATTGCCGCCCTGCATAGTGCGGTCGCCGAAAAAAACTATTTTTTCATCGGGATAATTTTGGCGCAGCCTGCCGGCAATCTGCGCTTTGCTGCAGCCGCAAGGGTTGATGTCTATGGAAATAGAGCCGCCGACCGAAAATTCATATTTCGGGAACTCCTGCTCAAGCACTTTTTTAATCTGCTGCCGTTCCTGATGCTCTGCATCCCATTTTTGATAACGCAGGCGTTCTTCATACGGACAATCGCGTCCTAAAACGCTGAAATTCAGCATTCCGGTGCGCAGCTCAATATAGTTTGGATATAAAGTATACGGATAAGCGGTGTGCTGCCGGAATTCCTCCAGCTTTGCCATTAAGCGGCTATCCGGCGTAAAAGCGTTTTGATAAACATATTTGCCGCCGCGCCAAAATTCATTGCCCATAGAACAATAAATTCCGCTGAACGCGTTTAAGGTCTGCGCGTCCATCTGTTCCGAAACTTTGGCTAAATTCGAACCGGTGGCAATAAAGGCCGCATGCGTATTCAGCCACGGCAGAAATTTGGCCGTAAACTCAGGCTGCATCGGCAATCTGGGAGGCGTAAGCGTACCGTCTAAATCAAAAACATAAATCGTCATTTTTCTATCCTCTTATAACAAATTATAAACGGACAAGAAAAATGATAAAGGCTTTTTTTCAGTCACCCACAGCTTTTAATCCATATCAAATGACTGCGGTTCTTCATGCCAATGCAAATCCGGCGGCTCCAGCTTGTTAGATTTTTTGAGGCTGATTTCGTGCGGCATTAGCTCAAAGTCCGCCATAGACGGCTGTTCCGGCTCGCAAGTCACATTATGCTTCATATTGTTCGGATAGGTGCAGCCGCATTTATCATCTTCCGAACAGTCGCACTTATGCTCATAATCATAAAAACATTTTTCTTTAGTCATAGCTTTTCCCCTTTGCAAAAAAATAAAATCCAAAAGCCTCAACTCTTGGATTTTATATATGACTTTTACAAAAAATTTAAAGGACTTAGAGCCATTTAACTTCAATAATTTCATAAGATTTTTTGCCGCTCGGAGCCAGATATTCGGCAATATCGCCGATTTCTTTGCCAATCAAAGCGCGAGCCAGCGGAGAAGATAAAGAAATTTTATTTTTTTCAATATCTGCTTCATAGTCGCCCACAATTTGATATTCGCTTTCTTCATCAGTATCGGTGTTGGCCACCAAAACGGTTGCGCCGAAACGCACGATATCGCCGCTCATTTTAGTCGGGTCAATCACTTGAGCGCGGCTGATAACAGCTTCCAGCTCTTGAATACGGCCTTCGTTAAAGCTTTGTTTTTCTTTAGCGGCGGAATATTCGGCATTTTCCGACAAATCGCCTTTAGCACGGGCTTCAGCGATTTCGGCAATAATATTCGGGCGGTCAACGCCTTTGCGGTTTTTCAGCTCTTGTTCCAACATTTCATAACCAAGTTTGGTCAATGGGAATTTATCCATTTTTTTCCTCCTCCAGTCAAAATAAATAACTTTCGTTTTAAAAATTTCTTTTTAAAAACGTTAAAAAATCAGACTGCGAAATATCTCTATTTCACAGTCACTTCTCTTTAATGTTACTTATAATATAGTCCGTATTTTCTTTTAAATCAAGCACAATTTAAACCAGCTGCTGATAATTTTTTTCTATTACCTCGCATATTTTATCATAAACCGGCGATGCGGTTAGCTTATCTTTTTGCAGTTCATCCCGCAAATCAGCTGAAACCTCAAGCATATTATTAAACCGATTCTGCAAAATCCGGGCAAATATATCTTCTTTTAGCTCCAGTTCTAAAGCCAACTTGGCAAACTTGCGCATAAAAATATGTTCAAACAAATATTCTCCGTCTATTTTCATCGCCATTTTTTCTTTGCGGTTGAACTCACGCAACGCCATAGAACTCATTAAATCGTACAGCGGAGCAAAAGTTATTTTTTCTTTATCATACAATAAGGAAAAGTTTTTGCCGTGTGCATCGCCGTTTCCGATTAAAAAGTTAAACATCAGCGTTTCTAAAAAGCGAACACAGTCGCGCCCCGCCAAAGAAGATTTATTTTTAAGGCAATTATAGCAGGCTTTAATTGACGGTCCGCCCTCATTTTCATATTTAATTTTCGGATTTATATGCATCGCCTGACAAAAAGCCTCTTGGTGCAAACGAATGATATAACCGTTTTCAGCAATTACACGGTCATAACGTTCGGTAACAAAAAAAGTTTTATCCCGCAAATGCAGCAAAGAAACTTTCGGTACATTCAGCCCCATTCGACCGGCCAAAGCCATACAGAAATATTCGTCAAACTGAGAATTAGGATAATTCTGTATCTCCGGCTTTATAATGTGGGTAGACGGCGTTCCGTTTAGGGGCAAAGCTACTTTTCCGCCTTTTACCATAGCCATAAGCTTATCCTGTGCACCGCTGCCGGAAACCCTAAAATAACCGTCAAAATCCACACCCAGCGGAATTTTCTGCAATTCAGAAAGCAAAGTGTAAGACTGCTCTTCAGATAATTCATTATATTCCGGCTCATTCGGTTCATACGGAATTTTATCGACCGGAAGCACGCTGATTGCTCCGGCGCACTCTGCTCCGATTTCTTTCAGCAAGGCAAACGTGTTATTTTCTGATATTTTAAAATAGCTGGCTAGTTTTTTCTTCAAATTTTCATCAGGCAATAATCCGGAAAAAAAAGCTTCCACCGCGTCACTTTCAAAACTTCCGTTCAGCGGCAAAGATAAAGAAATCGGCAAAGCTTCGGCTGAATGAGAATAGTTTTCATCATAGGTAAAAGAAAGTTTGTCAGAAACTTCAAACAGTTTTCCGACTAAAACATCACGCACAAATACATTCAAAAATTCCATCAGTCGCTCCATTTATTTACGATGCGGAGTTCCAAGCCCAGCGCATAAACCACCGAAAGCAGCTTGGACAAACTCACATCGGGCTTTCCGTTTTCCAAATCGCTGATAAAGCGCACGCCGGTGTTTGCCAAACGCGACAGCTCCATTTGCGTCAGCTCCTGCTGTTTGCGGGAAAAGCGAATTTCCGCCCCCAGAGCTTTAGAATTTGTAATTTTAATTTCTTTCATTTTAGCCCTTTCTATTACCGTACGGGAAAAATATAGCTTAAATTTCCCTAAAAGTCAAGTTTTATTCCCGTTCGGTAATAAAATAACCAAATATAAGCAAATTGCCGCAAAATATTCCCGTACGGGAATACAAGAATAGCAAAGCAACAAAAAAACAGCGAAGAGTCTTTAACCCCGCGCTGTTTTTGATGATTACATGAATCTGACTTCTTTTTGCATCCAGTAACTGCTCCACTGCTCGTCCTCAGACTCAGTTTTGACAGCCGCCGCATTCAAATCTTCAAGATTCAAGCTTCTTTCGGCATACCAGCCTTGGAAATAGTTTTTGTCAAAAGCATAAAACCATTCGCCCTGCTTATAGATTTTACCGGCCTGAACTTCCGGATGATCCATATATACTTTGGTAAGAGCCTGCATATTTTCACGCAAAATCGGCTTATCCGCCAAATTCAACGGAATAAAAATAACACCGTCATAGATAACGCCTTCTATGTTGCTGAAACTGTCAAACCCCCAAAGATAAGCCAGATGCTGTTCGCTTTCCGAAACAAAATCCGGAGCTTTACCCATTGCCAAAGCCTGTTTGGTCTTGTTTTTGAAATCCACTTCAATATACCAGCCCAAAACAGTCGAAACCTTCGGATTGTCTGCCGCATAATCCTTATGAATCTGCAAGCAATCCTCATTGGCATATTCTTTTACATCTTTGCGGACATAAAATTCACAGAGACTGATTTTGGCCTTAGGCACATCGTCATAGTTAAAAATCTGCCAAACCATACGCTCATTAACCAGCATTGTCAGACGCACCAGCTTAACATCCTCGCCGTTGCTGCCGTAGTAATAATATAAATCGGTCTGCGGATCATAAAAAGCCGTATCCGGTTTTATCTCTTTAACAGCAACGCAATCAGCAACCGCAGGCACCGTCTTGTTCATTTTGAATGCCGGATAAAAACGCTGTCCGCCTTCTTCATCAATTCCCCAGACAATAAAAACATCATCTGCGGTTCTGATGCGGAAGAGCTTGACATGTTGTTTTTTAGCAATATGCAAACCCTTATCGGCCTTGTTGCGGCTGGTAAAAACACATTGCTTTCTAGCAGAAACACCACACTCTTTAACAGAAATCTGATTCATAATATACATAAAAATTTAAGTTAATAATTCAATTTACCCAATAAGATTACCACTTTCGGCATTTTTTGTCAAGATATTACTCTAAGGCTTTTGCTGCAAAAAAAACGGCAGAGAGTTTGTTCTCCCCACCGTTTTTTATCACTTTTTGCGATTTTGCTTATTTATCGGAAGCAGCTTTGCCTTAGCTCCCCACCATGGATTTTCAGAACTGACACCTTTAATATGCTCTTTTATAGAACACATTTTGATGCGAGTAACATCAAACCCTTGGTCTCGTTCCAGTTCAAACTCAACCTCAACAAATAAGTTACCAGAAGATTTACCGGCGGCCTGACGGCCTTTTTCAGCTCGACGGATCTCACACCAGTGTTTTTTACCTTCAATCAATCTAATTTTTACCATAATAATCAAAACTAAAAACGAACATTATGCAAAATTAGGAATCAGCCTGGCATCTTTGCTTTGCTCAATATGCCAGCGGCCTAGCGCCGAATTACAAAACGGCGTATAGAACATACCGTGCATCTTCAGCGGAACACCTGTTTTTGCAGGTTCTTTCAGCAATGAAGCCACATTATGCTCATCCATAAGCTGCCAATCTTTATCCAAAACCGGCAGATACGTAATTGACTTGTCTGCACAAACTATAGCCCAAGCCAAGGTCAAGAACTGCTTATTCCGGCCGACAGCAAAAAGCTTAGAAACAAAAATATCGCAAATGTCTTTAAAGTCGACATCATCAGCCAAAATCTGACGCACCATTCTTTCATTGCTCAAAACCGTTATACGGCGGATGATTTGATCGCCGAAATGATTTTGAACAAGCACATAATAGTTGTCCTGATGATTGAAAGCTTCGCCTATTTTTACCGGCTGTATTTTTTCAATAGACGGAATTATCTCGTCTTCTCCGGCAAAAACAGCTTTGAAAGCAGTTTCTTTGTTCTCCGGATTAACGTCAGCCCACACATAATAAACTTCGCCATCATCATCAAAAACTTTCAGCAATGTTGCTTCATACTTAGGGTTCACGGCTCTAAGCAGCAAATTTGCCTGACTTTTGCAAAAAACAATACAACTTGTATCTGCATTAGTACTGGATTGTATAACACTCATCTTTCCCATAGCAAAAAATAATTAAGTTAATAATTTTATGATGCTTTCAGTGTATACTTTGGCATATTTTTTGTCAATAAAAAAAGAGTGAGCTCAATGCCCACCCTTTTTAAACAAAGAAACAATTTTAGCACTGCATTTTGCCAATTCCGCCTTTGGAGCTTCGTCCTCCTGCGAATATCTAGCCCGCAGTTCTTCAAGCTGTTTAACCTTATCCGGCTGTTTATTAACTACCGGCTGCATGGCATTTTTCAGCAAATAGCGTTTACCATCATCATCAAATTTGAGGGTATAAAACACATTGCCCACCTTTACGGTATCATTTTCATGCACAATAGATGAATTCAGACTTTTCAAGCCGACATCAGAAAGTTTTTGGCTTTCAAACACATCAACCGGCATCAGCATGTTTGCATCAACCGTTTCGCCGTCATCATTCTGTTCTTCAAAAATCAAGCTCCAGCAAGCGCCGACATACTCATTTTTTGGAATGGTATGCATCTTTACCAGGTAGATTTCTTTGAATTTGAAGCCTTGCAGCTGAGCCAAGCCCTCTATCATAATTTGGCTGAAATATACAGTCATAATCCGGACAACAGCCTTGCCAAACTTATCAAAAACAAGGATATAAATTATACCGTTGTTTTCAAGCAACATGGTTTTACTTACTGCTTTAATTTCAGTATAATACATATCATCCAGATTGGCATCTTCCACAAACAATGGCAAATAGGAACAAATCTCGCCGTTTTCATTTTTGCAAACCCAAAACAGTTTTTCCGCTCCAAGCTTTTTACCGTTTTTGAGCTGAATATCAGCATTGATGGCGGCGCCGACAGTAGTAACTTTGGCTAAAAAGACATCGCCATAAATACCTTGCCGTAAAAAACACAATTCTGCTTGATGCTGCGTGGAAGCCACACAATATTCATCCGCCGACATAGTAAAGTCGTCAAGATCAAAATTATTAAACTTTGCTGCCATAATAGTAAAAAATTAAAAAGGAAACATAAAAATTAAATACTGCCTGCAGTATATTGCATCATCTAATTTTTGTCAAATATTTTGTTTATGATTGCATTTTTCCGTAAACCGGCAAAAACATCTTTACTTTTTATGATGATATCATTAAACTTGTATTCGGATAGGCGATAGTCTGTCTGAGGTGTGGAAACCTCATGCATAAGCGTCTGTAAAAACAGACGATAATTAAGTTTACCTTCTGGTCTGTTGACTGGAAGGTAGCAAAATATGCTATTTAAACAATAGCTAATATGCTACACTATTTCTTATGCAATGGTTTCCAACTTCCAGTCGTCCTTCTTAAAGACGGCTTTTTTGTTGTAATTTCAGAATTATAGGAAGTTGTTATGATATTAAAAAATTTGAAAAAAAGAATTAAAACCTCGCCCCGTGCGGGAGAGGTCGGAGCCCCGCTCCGGGTGAGGGG
>CAVGVF010000061.1:0-8964 GCA_963632615.1 uncultured Eubacteriales bacterium | reverse complement strand
GCATAAGTACCGGTTCAGCCTAGATTGCCGGAACGCGTCCGGCAATGACGGGTGCCGGGGACGCTGGCTTAGTGTTTTTTCATTACTTAAATTTAAATCGGATGTATCATCCTGGATGCTCGGCGAATTCGCTGGCGCTCAAAGCCAAGCATGACGAGTCTTGGTGTTCTTTAAACATCACTCCTCCAACACAAACGCAAAGGCCTATCCGACAAGGGATAGGCCGAAGGAAAGCGATTTTTTCAAACCGACTTTGTTTTTATTCATCCGATTCGGTTGTATCCGGCTCGGTCACAGTGTCTTCCGCTGTATCATCAACATCGGCAACATTGTCGCCCAACACCTCGCCGCCTTCCTCGTCGATTTCTTCATCGGCGTCAGCATCGGCATCCAGCCAGGTTACGGAAACAACTTTTTCATCTTCTCCGGTACGGAACAAGATAACGCCCTGCGTCTTGCGTCCGGCTACACGGATGTCGTCAACCGGCATACGGATAAGCTTACCGCCGTCAGTTACCATCATAATTTCCTTGCCGTCCTCAATCGGGAACGAGCTTACAACCTCTTTGTTGCGCGGAGACATTTCCATATTGGCAATACCCTGGCCGCCGCGGCCGGTTACACGGTATTCATACGAAGACGTACGCTTGCCGTAGCCGGTTACAGTCACCGTCAAAATAAACTCTTCCGTTTTGCGCATTTCTTCAAATTTAGCCGTATCCAGCAAATTCAACAAGCCGGTCTGATCCGGAGAAATGCAAGCATCGCCGCCGCTTTCGGCTTCCATACGCTTCATAGCGCTCGAAACCCGCAGATATTCGTCACGCTCGTCCACGCTGTATGGGCAGTGTTTCAAAACCGACATGGAAATGACTTCATCATCGCCTTGCAGCTTGATGCCGCGCACGCCGGTAGAATTACGGCCGACAAACACACGCAAATCTTCAACCGCAAAACGAATGCACTTGCCGCTCTTGGCCGCCAGCATAATATCGTTGCTGTCATCGCACAAAGCCACATTGATAAGCTTATCGCCTTCATCCAGCTTCATGGCAATTTTACCGTTAGACTGAACATTCACAAAGTCCATCAGGCTGTTGCGGCGGATATTGCCTTTTGCGGTTGCAAATGCAATAGACAAGTTCTCGCAATCGGCCTCATTTTCCGGCAATTTCATAATGGCGGTAATGTTTTCGCCCTGCACCAGCGGCAGCAGGTTGATAAACGGCTTGCCTTTAGAGGTCGGCGAACCCAGCGGCAACTTATAAACTTTCATCTTATAAACAATGCCTTTGTTCGAGAAGAACAGCACCGGAGTATGGGTGCTGGCCACAAACAAGCGAGTCACAAAATCTTCTTCCTTCGTGGTCATACCGGATTTGCCTTTGCCGCCGCGTTTCTGAGCCTTATAAGCATTCAGCGGCACACGCTTGATATAGCCGGCCTCGGTTACGGTAACCACCATTTCTTCTCGCTGAATCAAGGATTCGATATCCTGATTGTATTCAATATCTTCAATCTTAGTTAAACGCGGAGTAGCATATTCATCTTTGACGGCAACCAGCTCATCGCGCATAATGCCGTAAAGTTTTTCGCGGCTGGCTAAAATAGATAAGAATTCTTTGATGTCTTCGCCCAAAGAAACCAATTCATCGTGAATTTTATCACGTTCCAAACCGGTCAAGCGCTGTAATTTCAAATCCAAAATAGCTTTGGCTTGGTCATCGGACAAACGATAGAAGCCGTTTTCAACTTTTCTATCCGGCTCGTCAATCAAATTAACCCAATCTTCAATAGAAGCGGCCGGCCAAGCTTTGCCAACCAAAGAGTCTTTAGCGTCTTGCGGTGTCGGAGCAGTTTTAATCAGCTCAATAACTTCGTCCAAATTCTCCACGGCAATCGCCAAGCCTACCAAAACATGCGCACGGTTACGGGCTTTATTCAAGCGGAAAATCGTGCGGCGGCGGATAACTTCTTCTCGAAATTCAATAAAGGTGGAGATGATGTCTTTCAAGTTCATCATCATCGGGCGGCCGCCGTTAATCGCCAGCATATTCATACCAAAGCTGGTCTGCAAAGCCGTGAATTTATAAAGCTGATTTAATACCACATCGGCTTGGAAGTCGCGCTTGATTTCAATCACAATGCGCACGCCCTGACGGTCGGACTCATCGCGGATATCGGAAATGCCCTCAATTTTTTTGTCTTTAACCAACTCGGCAATATGCGAAACCAAAGCCGCCTTGTTCACCTGATACGGCACTTCATGCACGATAATGGCTTCTTTATCCTTGCGGATTTCTTCAATGGTGCATTTTGCGCGCATCATAATAGAGCCGCGGCCGGTCAAATAAGCCTGCTTAGCTCCACCGTAACCCAAAATCAAGCCGCCGGTCGGGAAATCCGGCCCCGGAACAATATTAACCAGCTCTTCAATGCTGATTTCCGGATTGTCAATATAAGCGCAGCAAGCGTCAATCACTTCGCCCAAGTTATGCGGCGGAATGTTGGTCGCCATACCTACAGCGATACCGTTGCCGCCGTTTACCAGCAAGTTAGGAAAACGCGCCGGCAGAACGGTAGGTTCCTGCAAAGATTCATCATAGTTCGGCATAAAATCAACAGTATCTTCGTCCAAGTTATCGGTCAGGCAGGAAGAAACTTTTGCCAAGCGTGCTTCGGTATAACGCATAGCCGCCGCGCCGTCGCCGTCCATAGAACCGAAGTTACCTTGGCCGTCAACCAGCGTCAGACGCATAGAAAACGGCTGCGCCATACGCACCATGGCTTCATAAATAGAGCTGTCGCCGTGCGGGTGATATTTACCCATAACATCGCCGACAATACGCGCCGATTTACGATATGGCTTGGTGCAGTCATAGCCGTTTTCGTACATACCGTAAATAATACGGCGGTGCACCGGTTTCATACCATCGCGGGCATCCGGCAAAGCACGGGATACAATCACGCTCATGGCATAATCCAAATAAGAGCGGCGCATTTCCTCCGAAATCATGGTCGGGGCAATGTTATCAGATTTTATGACATCTGTTGTTTCAATTTCTTCTGTCACTTTATACCTCTTTTCTTTAAACTTGTTAAACTGCTTAAACATAGCAAAATTTAGCGCTGATAAAAAGTTTTTTGTGCGTTTTATACCCAACATAAAACAGGCCGTTTGTTTCTATGGGCAAAAAAAGCGCCTTAAAATCGATTTTTGCTTGAAAAAGTTAATAAATTTCAAAAGCTGAGATTGGTAACGCTATATACCGCATTTATTCTGCTTGCAGCTATATTTATATAAAAAAATAACGGCTGCCCGATTAGACAACCGTTTGCAATATTCTTTATAATGCGGATGTTATTCTGCAGATTCAGCAGCAGCGTCAGCGCCGTCATCTTTCGGCATAATATCCGGCAGCTGGCCGACAGCCTGTTTGCGCTTCAATTTATTTACAAATTTGATAGAGCGCTGAGCATCCCACTTTCTTTTGCCCTCTTCGCTTTGGTAAATCATTTTATAAACTTCAATAGCCTGATCAAATTCAGAAAGCTTGGTCAGACAAGAAGCCAAACCGTCATAAAGCTTGTGGGTATAGCGTCCGCCGACAATGGCCTGAGCTTTTTTATAGCATTTCAAAGCGTCTTTGAACTTGAACATTTTTTGATATACATAGCCAATGCTGATCCAAGCCTGCAATTCTTGGCTGTTGATGTTCAGAATCTTTGTAAAGCATTTCAACGCAGATTCGTTGTCGCCCATCAGCTGATAAGTCACGCCGATACCGTTCCAGGCTTTGGTGTTATATTTATCGCCGGACAAAACTTTTTTAAAGAAAGAAATAGAGCGGTCGTATTGTTTCAATTTCTGCAAGGTTACAGCAATGCTCAGCAATGTCTGCGGGTGCTTGCTGTCAATTTTCATAGCTTCTTCCAAAACATCCAAAGCTTCTTTGTATGAAAACATGTGCTGCAAGGCAATAGCTTTACCGTTCAATGCTTCCAAAGAGGTGCGGTCATTAGCAAAAGCCTCATCAAAACAAGCGATTGCTTCTTTATATAATCCGCGCATACTCAAAGTTACGCCTTTATTGTTCAAAACCTCTACAGATTTAGGATTTATAGCCAAAGCTTTATCAAAGCATTCCACGGCATCTGTGTATTTGCTCATTTTCTGATATGCAAACCCTTGGCTGTTCATAGCTTTCCAAGCTCTTGGATTTTCAGCTATCACTTCTGCAAATTTTTGGATAGCTTCTTCATATTGGCCGGCGTCTAATAGTTCTTGGCCTCTTTTGTATGCACTGTTTTCATTTAATTTAACCATTTTTACCTCTTTATTGTACAAAATAATACTTCTAAAAGTGTTAGCACATAAAAATTATTATGTCAAGATTTTTTACATAAGCCGTAACTGTTTGAAAATAGGCATATCAGTACGGATTTCTATATACTTGCATAAAAATTTTTGGCAATTTTTTCTAATATTTTCCCGATTTTGGGCAAAATAGTTTTGATATTCCTGTCTGAACTTGGCCGAACCGCTGTAAAATTCCACTTCTTGCCCGTTGTAAGCGGCTTTATAATCCCCGTCCGGCGGAGCAATTTCTTCCAGTACGTCAAAAATCTTTACGCAATAGACTCTGTTATTTTTGGCCAGCAAGGCAATGCTTTTGAATTGTTCGTCATCAAAGTGATAAAAATCACTCAATATAAAGATAGTTCCTTGGCCTTTTTGATAATATTTCAAATGATTAAGAGCTTCGCTTAATTTACCGCTTGAACTATCAGACAATATTTTTTTACCGATTTCGGCTATTTTATTAAAAACCGACATCAAGTTTTTTAAGCTGCCCTGAGGTTTGAAATAATCAGAGTTTTTTCCGTCATAAATCAATATGCCGAAACGGTCTTTATTGCGCAAAGACAGCCATCCCAGCAAAGCGGCGATTTTTGAAGCGGTCACGGATTTCAGCTCTTTTTTGGTGCCGAAAACCATTGTGGCGGACAAATCAAGCACTACCGTTATCACGCGGTCTTTCTCCTCGGAGTAAACTTTGGTAAAAGGTTCGGATTTACGGGCTGTAATACGCCAGTCAATATCGCGGATATCATCTCCGAAACTGTAAGCACGCACTTCTTCCAGCTCTATGCCCCTGCCCTTGAACGCCGATTTGACATTGCCGGCTCGGTCAGAGGTCAAAAAATCATGATTGCGTGACAGATACGGCAAATAGCGCTGCTGCTCAATCAGTTCCGGCACCGTTACCGCCAAACCGCTTTTATCGTTCTGCTTTTTATCTTTTTTAAAAAACAGCATAGCAACAAATCCTTATGGCAGCGGTACAATTTTCAGCAGACGGGTGATAATATCATCGCTGGTCAAGCCGCCGGCCTGCGCCTCAAAACTCAAGATAATTCTATGGCGCAGAACATCATAAACCACGGCATGAACATCTTCCGGAGTCACAAAGTCGCGTCCGGCCAGCCAAGCATTGATTTTAGCGCATTTATCCAAAGCAATGGTCGCACGCGGACTGGCTCCGAAAGCAATGGTGTTTTTCAAAGATTCGTCATATTTTTCCGGATGCCGGGTCGCCATAATCAGCTGAATTAAATATTCTTCAACCGCATCGCTGCAATATACTTTATACGCTTCCTGACGGGCGGCAAAAACATCTTCGGCCTGAATTACGCCGAATTTTGCTTTGAACTGAGCCAAACTGTCGGCCGCAGTCTGCGTGCTGTTTTCTTCATTGCGCACCAGCTGCAGAATTTTACGCTCGGTCGCGGCTTCCGGCTGCTCAATTTTGATATACATCAAAAATCGGTCGAGCTGTGCTTCCGGCAAATTATACGTCCCTTCGTGTTCAATCGGGTTTTGCGTAGCCATAACCATAAACAATTTCGGCAATTTATATTGCTTCCCGCCCACGCTTACCTGGCGTTCGGCCATAGCCTCAAGCAATGCGGACTGCACTTTTGCCGGCGCACGGTTGATTTCATCAGCCAAAATCAGATTGGCAAAAATCGGGCCTTTGCGAAACTCAAACTGTCCGGTAGAAGCTACATAAATATCACTGCCGGTAATATCAGACGGCAGCAAATCCGGCGTAAACTGAATACGGCTGTAAGCGGCTTCAATGCACTCTGACAAAGTTTTTATGGCCTTGGTTTTAGCCAGCCCCGGAGCGCCTTCAACCAACGCATGTCCATCGGCCAGCATGGTTATAATCAGTTTGCGGACAAGATCTTCCTGCCCTAAAATCCGGCTTTCCATAAATTGTTTTAAGTTTGTGATTTTATCTCTGATTTCTGACATTTTACGCCTCTCAAAAAATTGTACGCAAGTCTAAATAAAGACTTTTCTTTCTCTTATATTTACGATATATAAGTTTTAAAAATGTTAAAAACAAGAAGATTTCAAAAATGAGCGACATATTTGATTTAGACGACAGCAGCTGCGCGCCGCAGCTTTATGACAATATCAGCGCTTTGCGCCCGTCCGCCCCGTGGCTGAACGAGCTCAATCCGGAGCAAAAACAGGCCGTGGAAACCACCGAAGGTCCTTTGCTGGTGCTTTCGGGCGCCGGTACAGGCAAAACCAAGGTTTTAACTACCCGTTTGGCCTACATTTTGACCATGCAGAAGGCTCAGCCGTGGAATTGTCTGGTTGTGACCTTTACCAACCGCGCCGCCAAGGAGATGAAAGAACGTGTGCAAAATCTTATCGGCGATATGGCTAACAGCGTTTGGCTCGGCACTTTTCACAGTATCTGCGTCAAAATTCTGCGCGTCCACGCCGAAGTGGTCGGGCTTCATTCCAACTTTACCATTTTAGGCGAAGACGACCAAAAACGCCTGATTAAGCAAATTTGCGAATCTTCCGGCATTGATGAAAAAAAATATCCGGCGCAGAGCCTGATGGAAAGAATCGCCCGCCTCAAAGATAAAGGCATAACCGTGGATAAAGCGGCGCAAGACTATCGTTCTAACACGCTGTTGGAAGTCTATAAAAAGTATCAAGCCCGTTTGGTGGAGCTGAACTGTGTGGATTTCGGCGATATTCTGCTGGATACGCTAACCATTTTGATGTCTGACGCCGAGATTTTGCGCAAATATCAGGAAAAATTCAAATACATTATGGTGGACGAGTATCAAGACACCAACGTTACGCAATATCTGTTTCTGCGCCTGCTTTCGCAGAAATACCGCAATTTGTGCTGCGTGGGCGATGACGACCAATCTATTTATTCGTGGCGCGGTGCGGAAATTGAAAACATTATGCGCTTTCAAAAAGATTTTGAGGACGCTAAAGTGATTCGTCTGGAGCGCAACTACCGTTCAACTGCAAACATATTGAACGCCGCTTCGGCTCTGATTGCCCATAACTCCACCCGTCTGGGTAAAACTTTGCGGGTGGCGGAAAACAGTCCGGCCAGCCGCAACGCTAATGAAAAAATCAAAGTGTTAAGCATTTACAGCGGTGAAGAAGAAGCCAAATGGATTGCCTCGGAAATTGAGCGCCTGCACCGCGGCGGACATCCTTATTCCGATTTTGCTGTTTTGGTGCGCACAGCTTTTCAAACCCGGGAATTTGAAGAAAAATTTATCAGCGAAGCCATACCGTATCAGGTTATCGGCGGACCAAAGTTCTATGAACGCGCCGAAATCCGCGATTTATTGGCTTATTTCAGAGTTATTTTACAACCTAGCGATGATTTGGCGTTTGAACGCATTATCAATAAGCCGGCGCGCGGTATTGGAGCCAAAACCATAGAAAAGCTGCAAGACACTGCCCGCGACAATCATACTTCTATGTTTGCGGCGGTTAATATTTTGCTGGAAAACGGCGGGCTAAGCGGCAAAGCCAAAGCCAATTTAAGCGAGCTTATAGCAAAGTTCGCCGAATGGCAGCGCACGGCTAATGCTGTTTCGCCTAACGATTTAGCCGAACAGGTTTTGGAAGAATCCGGATATTTGGAAATGCTGAAAAACGACTCTTCGGCCGATGCTCCGGGACGTATTGAAAACTTGAAAGAACTGGTCGGCGTGATGAGCGATACCGAAAACTATCCGAATTTGGCAGAATTTTTGGAGCACGTCAGCTTGGTAATGGATAACGACAACGCGGTAGACACCAACAAAGTTATGCTGATTACCCTGCACTCCGCCAAAGGTTTGGAATTTAACATTGTCTTTTTGCCGGGGTGGGAAGAAGGCTTGTTTCCGCATCAAAAAAGCCTTGACGAAGGCGGCACCAACTCGCTGGAAGAAGAACGCCGTCTGGCGTATGTGGCTATTACCCGCGCCAAGCAGAAGCTTTATATTACCACCACTTACTGCCGCCGCGTTTACGGACAATGGCAAAACAATATGCCGTCCCGCTTTTTAAATGAAATTCCAACCTCCACGCTGGATATTGTCAACCAAACCAGCAGCTGTTACAACGGCGGCGGTTCGGGTTATAATTCATACGGCAGCAACAGCGGCAGCGGCTATAACGGCGGATACAAAAAATACGGCAGCAAATACAGCAATAAGCCGAAATTTTCCACTAAACCGAGCTACCAAGCCGACTATGACTATGAGCCTGACGACTACGCCGATTATGATTCGTATCAAAGCAGCAAAGCTTCCAGCCTGATTGGCACCAGAGTATATCATGAAAGTTTTGGTTACGGAAAAATAACCAACGTTGAAGGGCAAACCTGTGAGGTGGAATTTGAAAAATTCGGCCGCCGCAAAATTATGGGCACCTATTTAAGAAGAGCTTGATTTAAGAATTTTACAGAAAATTTGGTTAAGTATTAGCAAAAGCATACTTAACCAATTTTTTTGCTTTACATTTGGCCTAAACTCTTTTAACTTTAGTTTAGACAGACAATAGTCTGTCTAGGGCGTGAGACCCCTTTTGCTTGTAGTCGTTTCGCATAAACGACTTAAATTTGTTATGCCGATTTC
>CAVGVF010000060.1:0-9063 GCA_963632615.1 uncultured Eubacteriales bacterium | reverse complement strand
TGGCGATGCTCAAATCTTGGTCAGAAGATAAATCTTTAGGATTTACCTTTTTGCTTGCATCGATTCTTTCTACAAATTCTTTTACGTTTTCTGCTTTTTTCATGGTTTTTACTCCTTTTTTACAGCGGATAATAGGTTAAAACGAGACTAGCCGACAGCAGCAGCGCCACCGGCAGCACAACTTTTTCAAACGGAAAATGAGCGTGGTTATGATTGCGGGCTTTCATAAACTGATATAATTTCTGCGAATAAATATAAATAAGCGCGCCGAGAATCGCGGCAAACAGAAAGCTGTCCAGATAAAATATACCGATAATTTTAGGCAGATAATTCAGCTCGCCCATATAAATAAAACCGATCGAACTTAAAGACAGCAGCATCAAAATTGCGTCTCTGCCGGCAAAATGCCAATTCTTTTTATCAAACCACAAAATCAGCCAATAGCCGAGCAGGGCGAACATTGCTCCTGCCCAAAGCCCGACAATTTCATCACTGATACCCAAAGCGCGGGCGATTTCCAATGATGCGCCGATAGCCACCGTGCAGACCATGCACGCCGGATTGGCTAATGCCGCTTTGGCGCTTCCGGTTAAGACTGCCGCTAAAATTAAAAACAATTTCATTATATCCTCCTAATATATTGATGTGATAATATGTATTATAAATACTATATATAAAAAATGTCAAGTATTATTTTAAATATATTTAGGCAACAAAAAAACACCAATCATCCTAAAAGACGAAAGGTGTTTTTTGATTATAAATCATAAGATTTATCGCAAAACTTATCCCAGAGCCAAACCAGCGGATCAATAATTATCATTCCGATAAAACCGACAATAATTCCGCTCAGGCGCTCAAACAGTCCGCATTTATATTTTGGCGAAACGGATAATTTTAAAATATGAAAAAACAAAGGTTCCATATAAAAAAGATTAAAATTATTAAACAGAATTATAAAAATTATGGATGTATTATAACGAATTTTACAATGTCAGTCAATTATAAAATCCTTTGCTTTTCGACCGGATTTATCTTTATGGCCTTGACCGGACAGCCGCTGGCGCAGGCTCCGCAGCCAATGCACATATTGGTATCAACCTGCGGATAACCGCCTTTTTCTTTGCTGACGGCTCTACGCGGGCAGTTTGTTACGCAAAGACCGCACCTGATGCAAATATCTTCATCAATCGAAGCCAACCCGATTTGTGTTTTTTGTTTTTGCGCCAAAGATAATTTACGGATTGCGCCTGACGGGCAAACCTGTGAGCATTTATGGCAATTATAATCGCAAAAACTATCGCCGTATTCAAGGTGTACGGCCGGATAATTACTATTGGCTTTTTTGATGATTTTCATCGGGCAATTTTGCACACAGAGATTGCAGTTTAAGCAATGATTGGCAAATTCTTCGGCGCTTCCGGCTCCGGCAGGGACGATGATTTTTTTGATTTTAGCGGCAATGTGTTTGCTAATTTCAATACCGCCTTTGAAAGCCACAGCCAAAACTGCCGCAGCGGCTCCGCCGATTAAAAGCCGGCGGCGAACTGGATTAAATGAAGGCGCCGGAGCTTTTTGCAAGCCATAATGGATACTGCTGCGATGGCAGCCTCCCAGACATTTAAAGCATTTTATACAAGTTTCATTATCCACTGTTTTGTTTTTGAAATCGATGCAGCCAACCGGACATTTGGATGCACAAAGCCCGCAGGAAACGCATTTGTCATTTTCAATATAAATCTTGTTAAGGGCATGTTTAGAAATTAAGCCGAGCACCGCGCCGACCGGACATATATTGGCGCAAAACAAGCGTCCTTTAAACCACACCAATACAGTCAGAACGGCTAACACTGCTAAGCCGAGCCAAGCTCCGCTGACCGCAGAACCGAACAAGGTGTAAGGGTCGATAAGGCGCACCAAATAAGCGGTACCGCCGAAAAGAGCGCCAAAGACCAGCGCAGCTAAAAAATATTTATAAGGACGGCTTTTTTGAACCGTGACTTTGCGGCGAAACAGCAGCATTAAAAATTCTTGATACAAGCCCAGCGGGCAGAGTGTGGAACAATAGACACGTCCGAAAAGAAGTGTGATAATAAACAATCCGGCCAGCAATATTCCGGCAAATAATGAAAAGTCAATCAGCACACGCTGCAGCAAAGCCGTCAGCTGAACATCTAAAAACGGCAGCGGATAAAATAGCCCCGCAAAGGCTAAAACAGACAGAATGCCGACAATAACGGCGATTGCGCTTCTTATATAAAAGTATTTTTTATTCATAGTTTTTTCCTCATAAGTAAAAATCCGTTATCTGCAATTCTAAGTCAAGAACTTTTTTATTTTAGGGCAAAGGATAATTATAAAACTTGACAAAAATCACAAAAAACGCTATTGTTATTGCAAATATTTTTTATTATGTTTAATTATTTAAAACCTTTTAAATATGGAGAAGGATAAAAGTTTTGTATCACCGGCAAAAAGATTTTGCCTGATGATAAATGCGTTTATGCTGATTTGCTTGTTCTCGGTTATTTTTTGCAGCTGTGAAGATAATCGCGTACTGAAAAATAAGTATCGTGCTTATGTCAAGTACCTGACTGAATACCGTGAAAAAAATCTGATTGATGAAAGCAAATATCAGAGGTTTAAAGCCAGCCCTATGGCTTTGGAAACCGAATCAACTGCTGATTGGGATAGCATTAAAGCCAAAATTCACAAAAACTTTGCTATACAAGACAGTTTAGAAAAAGTTTTGACTAAACTGCAGCAGCTTAATCAAGCAGCCGGTAAACCTAAAGGACATTTCAAAATCAAGCGGATATGGCAAAACAGCGATACTCAGCCTTGGACTTATTGGAGCTATACGCACATCTATCTGCGTAGTTACGGCGGTTCATCCGGTGTTTTTACGCGTTTTGGCAGAATAGGACAACGAAACGGAGATTTGTCTTTAAAGATTGATGGCAAAACTCAAGGTACAGGAGAAAACCGTTTAGATTATATTAATGTGGTTTTAGCTGATAACTCGTTTTATCAATTTGCTATTAAAAATAATCCGGAATGGCTTTTGGTACAGGAAGGTGATTTAGTAGAACGTAATGAGAAAAACGAACTTGTTCCATTGTTTAAAAAATAAGTTATTATGAAGAAGATTTTTATTATTAGCTCAGCTATCTTTATTGCTGTTTTTTCACAGATTACTTTTGTTTCTTGTGAAAATATTCCCATGCAGCCTGTACCAGATAAATATCTATTTTATCTAAGTACCTATAATTCAGAAACTAATGGTTATAATATTTCTGTGCAGGCTATAAAAGAGAAGCAAAAACTGCTTGATAGTTATAGGGAGTGTTTGGAACAGCAGAAAGGACATAAACCTAAAGTAGAAACTTTACGGGTTATGCGCACAGCATCATCTTTTGTGATGAACAGTCCGGCTTCTTTTAACCGTGATATCCGCAACAACACGATTAAGGAAAACGGACGCGGCGCCGATGAAGAAAATATTTACATGCTCTATTTGAGCGATGGTAAAATTATCAAAGCCAGTCCGCGCGATAAACCGCAGTGGCTGGGAACCAAAGTCGGCGAGAAAGTGCGTAAAGTTACTTCACTTCAGCCACGGCAGCATAATAATGCTTTTAGTTTGGACACAATCGTTGATTATCAGCCGTTGTATGAATAAGCAAAAAGAGAGTTCACTCAAATGAGTGGGCTCTTTTTTGTTATATTTTTTATTATAAAACTTGACAAAAATCACAGAAATCGCTACTGTTAGAGCAAATATTTTTTATTATGTTTAATTATTTAAAACCTTTTAAATATGGGAAAGAATAATAATTCCGTATCGCCGGCAGAGGGAATCTGTTGGGCGATTGCCGCGGTGTTGTATTTCACCGGTTATTGGTTTTTGGGAAATGGCGTAGGCATTGGTATGACAGTTGTTACGCTGGTTGCTTTGCTTATTATTCAAGGTGCCATAGCCTGTGAAAATGGTAATGCTGAAAAGTATCCTGAAACTTGGTGCATATTAGACATTATTTTTACAGTCTGGGGCTTTTTCTTGGTATCAACTTTAACAGACACTTGTTTGTGGGGATTTGTTTATGTTGCGGGCTATGCGGCAATAATAGGCTTTTTTGCCCAAAAGAAAAGACTTTTTAATGTCTTGTTCGGATTGATTGTCGGAGCTTGCAGCTGGGGAATGTTGTTTGGTTTAAGTATGGCTGTTCCAAGCTATTTAAAAGACAAGCAAACATATTCGATATGTCTGGCTGAACAAAACAAACTAAAAAGTGTTGTGGATTCAACTGATATGGGAAAATTCAGCAATCCGTATTTATTTTATTCTGCAGCAGATTCTTTGCAAAAAGCGGTTAATGCCAAGCGTAATATTATCAGGGCAAAAGCCGACAGTCTGAAAAAGAAGTTAGCTAAAGAAAAGTCAGCGGAAATCTTGATGGTTGATTTTCCAAAGCTTTTGCGGATTAAACGTATTTGGCTAAACAGCGACACTCAGCCTTGGACTTATTGGAGCTATACACACATATATCTGCATAGTTACGGCGGTTCATCCGGTTTTTGGACTCGTTTCGGCCGAATAGGCGGGCGAGCAGGAAGCCTGTCTTTGGAAATGAACGGCAGCGCTAAAGGTGTCGGGGAAAACCGCTTAGATTATATCAATGTGGTTTTGTCTGATAATTCTTTTCATCAGCTGAAAATCAAAGATTCATACGAATGGCTGGTCGCCAAAGAAGGCGAGCTTGTAGAAGTTGACGGTAACAAACTTGTTCCACTATTTAAAAAGTAATGAATTATGAAGAAGTTTTTAATTATTTTGGCGATTTTTATCGGTACAGGAAGCTGTTTGTGGTTGTTCCGCGAATTTTCTCCGCTCCATGAACAATGTAAAAATCAAATTCCTTTTAAGCTGAATGCTAAAACCTATTTTTTTATAGGTTCTGATTTACGTAATAAAATGGAAAATGATTTTTTAGAGCCAGGGTGGAGCCGTCCTTATCTACATCCAAAGTACACCGAAAATATCAACGATTGCGACTATGGTTTTGATTATTTGAAAGGCGATGACGGAGAGCGGAAAAATGCTGAACAGCAGCTGGCGACGTACCGAGATTGCAAAAAACAGCTTGCCGGTTCAAAGCCTAAAGCTGAAACTTTGCGGGTTATGCGCACGGCGTCGTCTTTTGTGATGAACAGTCCGGCTTCTTTTAACCGTGATATCAGCAATAACACGATTAAGGAAAATGGACGAGGCGCTGATGAAGAAGATTTTTATGTGCTTTATCTGAGCGACGGTACAGTTCTCAAAGCCAGTCCGCGCGACAAACCGCAGTGGCTGGGAACCAAAGTCGGTGAAAAAGTGCGTAAAGTTACTTCATGCGAAGCTGTTTTACACGGCAATACTTACAAAGTTGACACTATCGTCAGATACAGTCCTTTGTATGAATAAGCAAAAAGAGAGTTCACTCAAATGAGTGGGCTCTTTTTTGTTATACAGCTTGACAGAAACTGGGCGGAATGTTACAAATTTATTGATATTTTTCTATTATGTTTAATTATTAAATCTCTATGAATATGGAAAAAGACGGATTTACACTGATTTGCGAGGTAATCTGCTTAGCGATTTCAATAATTGCCGCGTATGTCTGCTTTGCGCATTTTGGAATAGGCGTTATTGTGGCGATAGCAATGGTGGTGTCGCTGGCGTATGCTTCCGAGTATGATTCTTATGCCGGAGAAGATGAAAAGCAAGTAAATATTTTTGATTGTCTTTTGCCGGTTTTAGGCTTTGGCGATATCTATGCTTGGTCCGGCAGCTTTGCCTGGGGATATGCCTTTATGCTGGTCTACTATATTTGCCGCTGTACGGCCATATTTGCACTGCCGACATTTATAACTATCGCCGGTACATCGTTGATTTTTGCATTTGTCGGTATATGCGAAATGCAGGCCGGCTTGCAATAAATTGTTTAGATAAAAACATCCGTTCCCTTAGAGCGGATGTTTTTGTTTAGGCATTGTGAACTTTGTCATATCAAAGCCCTCATGCCGCAGCAATATTACTTTTTTATCCACTCCGCCGTCATATCCGGTTAAATTGCCGTTGGCGCCGATAACGCGGTGACACGGGATTATAATGCAAATCGGATTATGTCCGACCGCGCCGCCTACAGCCTGCGCCGACATTCGGGCTTTGCCGCATTCCCGCGCCGCTTGTTTGGCGATATCTCCATAGGTTAAATATTTGCCGTAAGGAATAGTTTGCAATATTCTCCATACTTTTTGCTGAAACTCGCTGCCCTGCGGCTTAAGAGGCAATCCGTTCAGGCTGGGCTTTTTGCCCTGCCAATAATCGTTCAGCCAATGTTTAGTCTGCATGAATATCGGCAAGTTTTCAGCTTGCACCCAATCAGCGGCAATATGATTATAGCGCTGTTTACTCATCTGCAAACCGGTCAGATTTTGCCCGTCGCTTATCATCAGCAGCCGGCCGACCGGCGAATCGTTATAGAAAGCATAAAACATTGCCTATTTCTCCTTTAGCTCCAACATAGCAGTTGCAAAAATAAACTGTCAAGTTTATAACTGCGTTTTATGAGAAACAAAGTTTTGATATATGAAGATTATGGCTGCGCCGATATCAGCGTGCTGGCAAAAGAGCTGAGGGCGTATTTTGAGCCGCGCGGCTGCAAGGTGGAATTTACCGATGCTAATGAAATTATCAGCCGCAACAGCCTTAATCAAGAAGTCTTAGCCTTTTTTATTCCCGGCGGCGCCAGTACGCCGTATCGTCATAAACTGGAGGTTTTAGGCAATGCGAAAATCCGTGACTATGTCCGGCAGGGCGGTGTTTATTATGGAATCTGCGCCGGTGCTTATTATGCCTGCAAACAAACTGAATTTGAAAAAGATTTGCCGGAATCCCGAATTATAGCCGAATATAAATTAGATTTGCTCAACGCTAAGGCCATAGGCTCATTATACAAAGAGCTTAATATAGAGCCGTTTGCAAAAAATCCGGCTTCTTCCGCCGCAGTAGAATTGCTTGATGAAAACGGCGGAGCTGTTGTTGTTCATTATCACGGAGGTCCGTATTTTGAGCTGAATAATCCGGAAAATGCCGAAATTTTAGCCCGTTATAATTTAGCCGGATTCAAACCGGCCGTGGTTCTGCAGCCTTACGGCAAAGGCAAAGTTATTCTTTCCGGCGTGCATTATGAGGACAGCGCCCAGGCCTTGAAAGCTGTTTCAAACTCTGCGGACACGCTCAACCGCCTGCAGCAAAATGAATCCGCCCGCCAAACCTTTTTTAATAAGCTGATGAGTTTAAGCGGCAGATAGATTTTTTTAAGTCTTGCTAAATTTAAGAAATGCAGTATATTATCTGTACAAATTTTATTATTAACTTAAATTTTATTTTTATGGCTGGGTTATCTAATTATGAAATTGCCGTGCGCAAAGATTTTGCAGATTTTGTTGCTGCTCAAGCTTTGCCGAAATGGGTGTTTGTTGAGGTGGACAATATGCCGGTTTGCGCCCGTATGCCTTTGCAGCGGATTTGGTATGCAAATGAAAGGACTGATGAAACTAAACATAATTTTAACTTTTTGTTTAAGCTTTATCAGGTTGTTCTGCAGCTGTATAAACGCAGGTGTCCGATGGATAGTGAAAACAAACCGGATTATTTTATCGGCTATCTGATTATGTCCGGTGTTTCTATTCCTAAAGGCGAGTTTTGGCCTTATTGCGAGCCTTTTTTACGCCAAAAAGCTGCTGACGGCGATAAGGTTGCTTTATTTTTGTTGGACTATCGAGCAGAAGTGGCCGAGGCTGTGCAAAATGCGTTTGGCGACAAAATTCCGGAAAATGTGCTTGGTTTTATGATAGATCAAGTTATTGTTTTGACGGCTGAGTATGCGGAAGATGTAAAAACTTTATATTCCAAGGCCGAGAAATCGCCGTGGGATAGATCGCGTCTGTATTCCGATATTCGTGAATATTATAATCATCGTGATGAGTTTAAACTTTTGCAGCATGAAATGTTTGTCGGTTTGAAACAGCCGAGTAAAAAAGACAGCGAAGATTTTTTTGAAAGATATCGCTATTACTAAGATTAAAAAATCCTGTTCCGGAAAAGAACGGGATTTTTTGTTGTCTAATATAGAAAATATACAACCCTAAAATTCTAAAATAATCCCGCAGCTTTTGTCGGCAGGGCAATAACTGCATAGTTCATTTATTTTGTTTAATTTCAGATTGCTTAAGCAGCTGCGATCTTTGCTGCAATAGTTGCTGCCATAAAAATAATAAGCTATTCCCGGATTGTTGATATAATAAGCATAATATAGAGATTCTTTCAGCGGTATAACTAAGTTTTCAAACAGAGTTACGCATAATTTAGCTGGAAAGTTGACAGATACAGAACCTGCATAGCTGGGATTTGTTTGAAAACCCAAGTATAAATCAACAACTAAACGGTCGTTTCTGGAAAATATGTTAATGTTATTTCCATAAGTATCAAGCAGTGATTTATTTTCGTGTATAGTGGTCCAAGTTGGCGGTATCAGGTTGGAAGCAAGGGCAAATTCTACCAATGATTCTTGAGAGGAAGCCTTATTTAGTTTTAAATTTGGTAAATATTCAAGCAAGCCTCTAATTAGGTAGGCATATTCTTCAGAGGCTTTATTGACTTTGAACTTTTCCATGGCTTTGGAGTAACCGGCGATTCCGCCGACTGACAGAACGGCAATTATGGCCAGTACGCCGAGCATTTCTATCATATTTCTTCCGCCCTGCACGCCATCTGCTAGGAATTTTCGCGCTCGTGTACTTTTTTTGTATACGTCGCTTAAAAATCCCGTCGCATCTGGTGCACATTGCGGAAGAAGAACTTGTTTTAAAACCTCGCCCCCTGCGGGAGAGGTCGAGGCATTAGCCGCGGGTGAGTGGTACTTAAAAACACTGCAACAAACACTAAGTAAGCGTCCCCAGCACCCGTCATTGCCGGACGCGTTCCGGCAATCTAGGCTGAACCGGTACTTATGC
>CAVGVF010000059.1:0-9149 GCA_963632615.1 uncultured Eubacteriales bacterium | reverse complement strand
AGTCCTTCATCGTCATCACAATGTCGTTGTCTTTCAGCGTGGCGTCAAACAGCGCTGAGCCGGAATTGAGCTTGACTTCATCAGTTTTGCCGGAGAAGGCGTCTTCGCTGGAATAAGTCTTGTCGAATCCGCCGGAAGTGATGCCGGCATCGGCTGTGATGTCGCCTTTAATCTCCTCCGCCGTGATTTTCCCGCCTTTGCCTAGAATAAACTTTCCTCCGCCCAAGTCAGCCGTGTCAAAAACGGAAGAAACGGTAATTTCGCTTTCATTAACCATTGAAGAGGAGCTGTCAATATAAATAAACTTGCCGTCCGCCTCGTTTTTGTTATAGGTTTCGCCGTTGATGGTTATTGTTCCGCTGTTGTAGACTTTTGAATTATCAATAGCACGAATGCCATAAGAAGTGTCAGTATTAACTCCTGTTATAGTTATATTGCCTGTATTATATATAGTTGAGTATGCAGAGACAGAGATTCCATAAGTAGTTAAATCTTTTTTATTTACGTTGTTCAGTGTTATGTTTCCATTATTAAAAACTTTTGAATGATCATAAGCACTGATACCAGTCATATTAGAGCCTGTTACATTGCTAGCGTTAATTGTTATAGAACCATTATTGTGTACGCTAGATTTATTTTCTACAATTATACCAATTCCATCTTTTTCTGCATCTTCGATTAATATATTTGCTTCATTTATTACATTACTGTTTTCAGATGCAGATATACCTGTGCCATATTGTTTAATCTTAATATCGCCATTGTTTGTAATTTTGCTATTGTCAGCAATAATTCCATAAGCATAAGTAGTACGAATATTTGGGTAATCACCAATAATTCCCATTCTGTTATTTATTGTTATGGTGCCATCATTTGTTATAACAGATTGTTTAGAAGTATTATCAGATTTTACATATATTCCTGTCATATCAGCTTTATAAGCATCTATATCAATAGAACCAGTATTTATGATTGTACCAGTTAAATTACCATATATACCATAGTAATCAGTTTTGTCTGATTCTTTATTTTCAGAAATTATATATATAGAACCATAATTTGCAGCATTTACATTTTTAGTGTAAATCCCATAAGCTTTGGCAGAGCCGGTTAGAGTCATATCAATCGTGCCGTAGTTTTGATTAACATTGTCGGTAGCTTCTGCAGTAGCTGTTTCTTCGGTTATACTGTTAGATAGCGGTTTTATGTTTGTCATGCCGATAACTTTTTTATCTTTATCTGCGTTACTGTTTATAGTGATACTGGAATTGGAAAAATTTCCGCCGCCGAATATTCCGGTAACATTATTGTTACCTTTATCAGTTATTTTTATCTTGCCGGTGCCATTTATTGAACCATTGTTTACTGAGCCGGCAATACCGTAGATTGTAAGTGCATAATCATTGCCGGTGCTGGAATCTATGGAAGAACCTGCAACAGTTATTTCTATGTTTCCGGTACCGTCGAGATAGCCGTTATAGCTGGGATTTAACGGATTGTCGGCATAAATACCGGTAATTTGCCCGACAGGTTCTGTTGATGTGGAATTTATGGTTATATAACCGTTGCCGCCATTAACACCATTATAAATTATACCACCGTTATAATCAGCTATACCAATGCCAGAGCCATTGATAATGATTTTGCCGGAAGCATTAGAACCATAAGCATTGTAAATTGTTCCTTTCCGAGGATTTGGAGACATAATGCCGTAAGCAGTCAGGCTGTTGGGATTATTTATGGTTATTGTTCCGTCAGAGCCACTGCCGTAGGCATTGGCAATAAAACCATTATCAGATGTGTTATACATTCCATAGATGCTGCCTTTTTCTCCGGTTAAAGTAATATATCCAGTACCGCCGTTGTAAGCGTTTATCAAGGTGCCTCCGCGCATACCGTAAACATGACCTGCTTTGGTGTTGATATCAATAGAAGCGGTTCCGCCAAAGGCGTTGTAAACAGCAATTCGAGTTGAATTGGCATTTAAACCGACAATAAATCCGCTGTTTTCACTGTCAGCAAAATACTGACCGTTTGATTTTATGGTTATTATACCATTTCCATTATAAGAATTATAGATGTTGCCGGCACTTCCGCTTATACCATAGGTGTTATAGTTGGCATAAGCATTTTCAATACTGATAACACCCTTGTTATTGAAGGAATTTATAAGATTATTTATGTTGTAACCAAGAGAGTCTGATGCCAAACCGTAAACATCTTTGTTTTTTAACGATGTGTCGGAGTTTTCGGTAATGGTTATATCAATTTCAGCCTGAGTAGTTTTGGCATTAAAGATATTTTTTTTCTCATTGACTCCCGGGAAACCGATTAAGTAATTGTTATTATTTATTGAAACATTGTCTTTTGTAATAATCAAATTTTTGTCATTAGCAATAAAATCATCGGAATCTGTGACAGTGTTAATAGTGCAGTTACCATCAGCGTCTTCTACATATTGCTCTAAACATCTGTTAAATTTGTAATAGGTTCCATCAGCGTCCTCACACATTGAACAAACTGCTCCGTTCGGGCATTGCGATAGATTATAGGTTGACTTATCACAAGCTAAATTGCAGCTTTTACCGTCTGCGGACAAAGTATAGCCGACTTTACAATAGCTGATGTTATAACGATAGTCGTTGCTTAAACCAATATGGCAGGGGTTGCAGACAGCTCCGTTTGGGCATTCGGTAAAAGGATAGACACTTTCATCGCATGTGTCGGTGTCGCCTCCGGTGCTGCCGCCTTTGGTGCAGGATTTGCCGTCTGAGGCAAGGGTGTAGTTTGGTTTGCAAGAAGTGATTTTGTAGCGGGTAGTGGTGCCGTCAATGCAAAACGTGTAGTTGGCAGAGGTGTCATCCGGTTTGGTCGTGAGCGGATAGTTGGTAGCGTTGCAGGTGTCTCCGCCGGAGCTGTTCTGGACGCAGGATTTTCCGTCTGTGGCAAGAGTGTAGTTTGGTTTGCAGGAAACAATTTTGTAGCGGGTGGTGCTGCCGTCATAGCAGGATGAAATATTGGCGTTGGCCGGCGGGGTGGTCAGCGGAAAATTGGCGGCCGTGCAGTTGGAGTCAGCGTCACGGATGCAGGATTTTTGGTCGGAGCTCAGGCTGTAGCCGGCATCGCACATCGAGCAAATTTTGGTGGTGTAGTCATATTTTACGCAATGCGAAGGCTTATCGGGCTGGCAGACGCCGTCAACCGCGGTATAGCCGCTGCGGCATTTGAGGCAGACGTTGTTCTTGGTGTCAAAATCGGCGCAGTGATTGGCGTTGGGGTTGCTGACATAGTCGCAGCGGGTGCAGCCGCCGCAGGTGTTGTGGGCGGTGCAGGCTTTGTTTTCGCCGCAGCCGATGTCGGTATAGCAGCCGGAAGCGCATTTGTCGGTGGCGCAAATCGATTTTTTGGAGCAGCTCTCGCAGCCGCCGCATTCATTTTTTGCCGCGCATTCATAACCGGCTTGGCAGACCAGATTTGTATAACAGCCGGCGTTGCATTTGTTGGCGGCCGAGGCGCATTCGGATTTTACGGCGCAGCTTTCGCAGCCGCCGCAGGTGTTGGTGGAAGAGCAAACTTGTCCGGCAGGGCAGGTGAGGTTATTAAAGCAGCCTTCGCCGCAAGGGTTATCTTCGCAAGTCGGAGCTGTCGGCGTGCTGTCGTCAGAATGTCCGCCGCCCGAACCACCGCCGGAAGCGGCCAAGGCAATCACTCCGGCCGCCACGCCTCCGCCAATCAGCACGGCTGTGCCGGTTTTGCTCCATTGGCTTTTGGAACGCTGCGCTGCGTATTCCGGATCATTTTGTTCAAAAAAGGCGTCTTTTTGCTCATCGGAAATTTTTTTGAGGCAGGATGGCTCAAGGTCGGCGCCGGCTTGTTTCAAGGTGCGGTAGGCGATGACGTCTTGGCTGCGGATTGCCACGCAAATTGCGGTGTCGCCGTTTTGGTTGGTGGATTCCAGGCTGAGCCCGCGGTAAATCATACTCTGCAGGCCTTGCAGATTGCCGGCGGAAGCGGTGTTATAAAAGTTTTGAAACGACTGCGGAGCAAGGTTGTAGGCTTGTGCTGTCTGCGCCGCCGCGCACGCAAATATTATAGACGCCAAAATTCCCGCTGCCGCTTTTTTGAAACTTGCTTTTTTGAGACATGCTTTTTTGAGACTTGCACTTTTGAGACCTGCTGTTTTGAGACCGAATCGCATTTTTCCACCTTTTTATAGTAATAATTTTAAAGCATTTTTAACTATTTTGATGGCTTTTGCAAAGACTTTTTGCCATTTATGGACAGGTTTGTGGGATTGTTTGATAAAAAAGGCGAAATTTAATTTTTGCTCTCGTTCCTACCGTCATTCACGGGCGTGACGTACAGTCTGTCCCGTGAATCTGGGTGCAGCAAGTCTTTTACTTAGTCAATAAATTTGCTATATTATTGCATAAGTACCGGTTCAGCCTAGATTGCCGGAACACGTCCGGCAATGACGGAGAAAAAACGAGAGGTTGTGCTGTTTGCTGCATTCAAAAATATGGATGTACCATCCTGGATCCTCGGCGAATGAGCTGACGCTCAAAGCCAAGGATGACGAGTCTGGGCGTTTGATGTGAGTGATGGACTCATATTCCTTGATATTAACGATTGCAAGCAAAAGATTAAATTTGACAAGCAAACAATTATAGTATATACAAAAATAGTCCGGTGGATAGACCGGACTTATTTTAACTAGAAAGGGGTTAAACCTATCTTTAACTCTTATCTAAGTTAAAGATAGCCTATTTTTTACTTATTGTCAAGTTTAAAATAGGTAAGGTTTTTCCCCTTTCAATATTATGAAAGGAAGAAATAATGAGAATAAGAATTATTCTAATTATTCGGAAACACCGAATTTTCTTATCTATTCGCTATAGATAGAAAAATAGGCGGCGGGAGTGATTCCGCCGTTTTTGTTACTTGCTAGTGGTATCATGCAAAAGAAACTGGGTTTAATTCTTGCTTTCGTTCCTACCGTCATTCACGGGCGTGACGCACAGTCTGTCCCGTGAATCTGGGGGCAGCAAGTAACTAACTTAGTCAATAAATTTGCTATATTATTGCATAAGTACCGGTTCAGCCAAGATTGCCGGAACACGTCCGGCAATGACAGAGAACAAACGAGAGGTCGTGCTGTTTTCTTTATTCAAAAATATGGATGTACCATCCTGGATCCTCGGCGAATGAGCTGACGCTCAAAGCCAAGGATGACGAGTCTTGGTATTTTTTGTGGTGTAGGGGACGCTGGCTTAGTGTTTGTTGCAGCGTCTTTAAGTACCCCTCACCCGGAGATAATATGGACATTGCTGCCGCAATGACTTCCCTGGATTCTCGGGACTGGCACAGCCTGTAGGGTGTGCCGCCCAAGAATGACGGTAGAGAGAGGGGGCGAGGTTTTAAAGAATAACAATAGAGAGAAAGGGAGAGGTTTTAAGTAAGGGGCAAGGGGAAGGCAAGTGCTAGAAAGTTCTATTGAAACGGCGGGGGCGGGAATTATCTCAATAAGCGAACTGAAATATTTGTTACAAAATTTTTTTTTACAAGGAGATGATATTATGACATACGGAGTTCGCTTTCCGACTTTGGCTTTTATTACCGGCGGTACCGGTCAGGCTAACGAGGGTATTCCGCCGCAGCCGTTTGAAACTTTTTGCTATGATTCAGCTTTGATGGAAGCTAAAATAGAAAACTTTAATGTGGTGCCGTATACCTCTGTTTTGCCTAAAGAAGTGTATGGCAATATCGTGCCGGTTGACAAAGTGGCAGGGCAGTTTAAGCACGGCGCTGTGCTGGAAGTTATTATGGCCGGGCACGGTGCCAGCCGCGATGAACATAAGGCGATTGCCACCGGTGTGGGCATTTGCTGGGGCAAAGACGATAAAGGCCAGCTGATTGGCGGCTGGGCTGCCGAATATGTGGAATTTTTTGATACACATATTGATGACGATATTGCCCGCGGACATGCCGAAATGTGGCTGAATAAGTCGCTGAATCATGAATTGGAATTGCGCGGCGTGGCAAAACACAGCGAGTTCCAGCTCTATCATAACTATTTGAATATTACCGAACAATTCGGATATTGTCTGACTTGCTTGGGCTTTTTGAACTTTGAAAATGCCGAACCGGCAAAAATTTAGGTTGTTTTTAGAACAGGGCGGCTGATGTCTTTTTTTGGCCGCCTTGTCTTTTATGTAGAAAAGGAAAATCATTATGGCTGATAAAAAGAAAATATCGGCTGATAACGCGGCGGCACAAAGCTCCGGCCCGGGGTTGGGCGTGTGGGCGCTCGCCGCTATTGTTGTCAGCTCTATGATTGGCGGCGGTATCTATAGCCTGCCGCAAAATATGGCTGCCGGCGCCTCGGCCGGTGCTGTGCTCTTGGCGTGGGTAATTACCGGTATCGGCGTTTATTTTATTGCCAATACTTTCCGTATTTTATCCGCTGCCAAGCCGGATTTGAAAGCCGGTATCTATATGTATAGCCGCGCCGGATTTGGCCCCTATATCGGCTTTACTATCGGGTGGTCGTATTGGCTGTGCCAAATCTGCGGAAACGTCGGCTATGCCGTAATCACAATGGATGCGCTCAACTATTTCTTTCCGCCGTTTTTTGCCGGCGGCAACAATCTGGCGTCCATTATCGGAGGCTCTATCTTAATTTGGGGCTTTAACTATTTGGTTTTACGCGGTATTAAACAGGCTACGGTTATCAACTTAATCGGTACGGTGGCTAAAATCGTGCCGCTGATTTTGTTTATTATCATTGCCGCGTTTATGTTCCATATCGATAAATTTGAGTTCGATTTTTGGGGCGAAAATGCTTCTACCGCCGCTAAACTGGGCGGACTTTCGGAACAAATCAAAAGCACGATGCTGGTGACTTTGTGGGCGTTTATCGGTATTGAAGGCGCGGTTGTGATGTCTAAGCACGCTAAGTCGCCTAAAACCGTGGGACGCGCCACAGTTCTGGGCTTTATCGGCTGTTTGGCGATTTATGTGCTGCTTTCTATGCTGCCGTTCGGCTTGATGAGCCAAGAGCAGCTCGCTGCCGTGCCAAATCCTTCTACCGCCGGTATTCTGGAAGCTTTGGTCGGTAAATGGGGCGCTTGGCTTATGAACATCGGCTTGCTGGTTTCGGTTTTAACCAGCTGGCTGGCTTGGACGGTGGTTACGGCGCAAATTCCGCAAGCCGCAGCTGAAAACGGAACATTTCCGAAGCAGTTTGCCAAAGAAAATGAAAATTCGACACCATCGGTTTCTTTGTGGATTACCAGCGCTTTGATGCAGATTTTTATGCTGCTGGTTTACTTTTCGGGCAATGCTTGGAACACTATGCTGAGCATTACCAGCGTGATGGTGCTGCCGGCCTATTTTTCGAGCTGTGCTTATTTGTGGAAAATCTGTGAAGATCACGAATATCCGATGAATTTTTATATTAAGCGTTCGGCAGCGCTGTTTTCCGGCATTATCGGCTCGGTTTATTCTGTGTGGCTGATTTATGCTGCCGGTTTGAACTATTTGCTGATGGCTGTGATTTTTATGGCTGTGGGCATTCCGGTTTATATCTGGGCTAAAAAACAGCACGAGCCTAAGGCGCCGGCATTCAGTGTGGGCGAGGGGGTTGTGGCCGCTTTTGTGGTGGTAATCGCTTTGTTTGCCATTTATGCTATGGCGAGCGGTATTGTTAAAGTCTGAGGTTCGTTAGCACTGCCGTTATAAGAGTTCGGTTAAAAGCCGGACTCTTTTTTGCATATAATTTAATATATATTTTACAGTGCTTTTACTATTAAAAAATATAAATATAACTTTTTAATAGAATTTTAAAAATAATATGTTATTATGCAGCTCTTGTTGAAACATAGTTAAATTTTAAAAATAAATAGAGGTTATATTATGGAAAATTGGAGTTTTGAAATCGGCAATCACTGGTTTATATGGAAACTATGCTACTATTTGCTTTGCATGCAAATATTGCACGGATTGTATTTGAGCTACGTTAAAGGTATTTAAGCTATAATTCCGGCGCCGTACCGTTGATAATGGAGCAGATTTTTTCCAGCTCGCGTTCTGTTACGCGGTGGGTAAGTCCGGAATATGTAAAGACTTTCGGCTGCATGTTGCGGCGTTTGAGCCATTGCACGGTGGATTTTACGGTTTTATACTGGACTTTTAAGTCGTCAAGCCCGTGGAATAAATACAGCTTGGGCTGTGCTGCAATTTTGGCGGCCAAAAGTTTGCGGCCGGCGGCTAAACCGGATAAGGCAAAAGCGCCGCCGATTGCGTGCTGGCGGGAAATGGAGGTATAAATGGTCAGCATAGCGCCTTGCGAAAAACCGATTAAATAAGTGTGGCTGTCGTCTATATGGTATTTTTGCTGCAGCTTATCAATAAACGCATTGATGTTTTTGGCGCATGCGTCAATGGAGGCAGCGGCTTTTTGATAGATGTTGAAAATTTGAGTAACACTGGTTTGCGGCTGCGTACGCAGGCTTTGCGGGTCATATTTCAGCATCCCGAACCATTGGCGCTGGCGCGGATTTTTATCGCATATTTCCGGTGACTGCGGCATAGCAATAACGCTATCCGGAAGAAGACGGCAGAGAACTTCAAAATCCGTTTGATGATTGCTGATGCTGTCATTGTATCCGTGTAAAAAAATAACCAGATTTTTAATTTTTTCCTGCGGTAAATTTATTCGATGTTGAAACAATTTATTCTCCCTTAATAATAGAAGTATTATAAAGTGGTGAATATTAACAAATGTTTATAAAATAAAAAAATCTGCCGTTATTTCAGCAGATTTTTTCATAAAGCTCTTAAAGAGAATCATCATGGCGGCGGTGTTTGCCGGCAGCAGGCTGTTCTTTTGCCTCATAAGCCGAAGATTTGCCGCTTTTTACACCTTGTCCCAAAAAATCGTAAGGATCATAAAGGTTATCAGCACCGTTATTAAAACCCTCAGGGTTTGAAAGATTGTCTTTAGAAGATGTCATAGCTATAAAAATTAAAAGTTAATAATATGAAATATGCAGCTTTTATACCAAAATTTTTATTTTATGTCAAATTTATTTAAATAAAAAAGACATCTTTTTTAAGATGTCTTTTTTGTTTGTCAGGTATAAAACCTT